>JBOGLD010000137.1:0-27817 GCA_050745885.1 Terriglobales bacterium | reverse complement strand
GGCATGGTCATGGGCACGCCCGCTTACATGTCGCCCGAGCAGATCGCAGGCCGTACGCTGGATCACCGAACCGATATCTTCTCGCGCGGGATCATCCTCTACGAGATTGCCAGCGGACGCCGCCCGTTCGATGCGCCTCGTCTGCCGAACTGGCTTCGGCATCCGGGGATCGGAACAGCTGGCTCTCGACCCCGACTCTGACGCAGGCTTCGCAATCGGCCCTGGCTTGGACTGGGCTACCAGTCGAAACGCGGCCAGCCTTTTACGGATGCCGGTGCAGAACGTGGGTAGCGATATCCGGCCAGAATTCGCGGAAGACGTTGGTCAGCGCGTCACGCCCGATCGCGTACCCATACTTCTCCGCCAGCGCGCCACCCGTCCGGCTCGCGCTGGGGTAATACGACGCCGAAATTCCTTGGGCCATTGCCCTGCCCAGTAATTCGGAAATGTTGAAGCTGTTGTGTCCGTGGTAGTTCGGAGTAATCAGTATGCGCGTGGCTGAATAAGACGCGCGCTTCAGGAAACTGCCTTTGCCCAGGGCGTAATAGCGCTCATCCTGATGGAACACAGTGGGCAGCGCGAAAATGACCAGGTAATTGCCGTCGGTCTTGTCGAGAAAACCACGCCAGTAATATCTTCCAAATCCAGCCACGCCCTTTCCGAGCTCCTTGTGAGCATCCGATCCCTCCGCCAGCATAGAGGTGATGCCTACAAAGATGAACGATGAGTAGTCGAAGCTGTTCTGGGTTGCGATCTTGAACGCCTGCTTTGGCGTGGGCGGCGGCGAGGCCTGACCGGCACTGACCGCGCGGAAATTGGGCATCACTCCCAGAATCCGCTTGGGCTGCTGTGCGGGAGCTGAGGTTTTGTCCGTACTTTTCGCACTCTGGTCGGCAGTACGCGCCTGTGGCGTCTTGTTGTCCGCGCCTGACGTTTCAGTCTGTGTCGTTGAAGGCGGAGGGCTCGGCGGCGTCGTCTGCTGCGCTGCCAGGAGAGTTGAAAGAGAAAGAAAGGTTGCAAGGGCGCAGGCCGCGCCCAACCGGGCCACGAATTTGATCGACAAGCATTTCTCCCAAAAAAGGCCTGACAACGAGCGACTGCTTCGTCGTCCTTTGAATTTTATTTTATATTCCTCGCAAGTGCACTACTCGTTTGGTAACTGGGGTAATCCTGTCACTTCTCTCCGCCTCGGGTGTAAAGCCTGCTGCGGACCAATCTTGTGGAACCTCGGTGCATCCTGAGTCCAAAAGGTCAGGCGCGCATCTACTCAGCCATGGCGCACTCGACGGAATTCAGCCTGCCCGATGCCATCGCAGTCCTCACCCGCACCCCAGCAACCCTGAATACGCTGCTGCGCGACCTGCCCGACCTGTGGGTGCTGCGCAACGAGGGAAAAGACACCTGGAGCGCCTTCGACATCGTGGGCCACCTGATCGTCGGAGAACGCACCGACTGGATGCCGCGAGTGCGCACCATTCTGGAGCACGGTGAAGAGCGGGCGTTCAAGCCCTTTGACCGCTTTGCCCAGTTGAACCAGAATCAGGAGCCGTCGCTGCCGATCGGTCGGTTGCTGGACGATTTCGCCGGTCTGCGAAAAGACAACCTGGCTGCGTTGCAAGCCCTGAATCTGCAGCCACAAGACTTGACGCGGCGAGGAAAACACCCGGCGCTGGGAGTGGTTACGCTATCGGAGTTGCTGGCTACCTGGGCGGCTCACGATCTCACTCACTTGCATCAACTGTCTCGGGTAATGGCCTACCAGTATCGCGACGCTGTCGGTCCATGGGTCGCCTTCCTGGGCGTGCTGAAATGTACTGGCCATAGCGCTCCCTAAGCAGTTGCTGATCGCCCTGCCGTAATCGGCCAACCCGACGGTCTCCCGCACCAGAAGGCTGGTGAAGCCCCCTCCATTTAAAATGCTATCCGGATTTGTCCCAGCTTATAGAATGACCTGCTAATCATTTCAACCCCATCACCGAGTCCGAGGAAACACTCCATGGCGCGATCGTTACGCCCCATCTTGCGGTCCGGATTTTCATCTCTTCTGGCAGCAGCAATCTATCTGGCAATTCTGCCGTCGGCCGCCAATGCGCAGGCCCCTGCTACTCATCCGAGGCCCATATCTCCGGTGCCGCTCGAGGCTGCGGCTCCTCCCAGCCCGCGAGTGCAGTCCGATGGAAGTACCATTTTTCACTTAGCGATGCCGAACGCTTTGAAGGTTGACCTGCATCTGGAAGGCGCGGCCGAGCCTTTTCCCATGACCAAAAGCTCGGACGGCCTCTGGACCGTGACCGTCCCCAAGCTAGCGCCGCAGTACTACAGTTACAGCTACAAAGTGGATGCTACCGACGTTCTCGACCCGCACAACGTCACACTTAAGGCCAGTTTCTTCAGCGTGCAGAATATTTTCCTGGTCCCCGGTCATCCACCCATGGCGTGGGAGCCCTCGAACGTTCCCCACGGCGTCATCCATCACCACTACTACCACTCCAGCATCGTGGGCATAAACAGCGAATACTACGTTTACACTCCGCCCAACTTCGATCCCAGGAGCCAGAAGAAATATCCCGTGCTTTACCTGCTGCATGGATACAGCGACGATCCCAGCGCATGGACCGGCATGGGGAAAGCCAATGTGATTCTGGACAATCTCATCGCACAAGGAAAAGCCAGGCCCATGATCGTGGTGATGCCGCTGGGCTATGGAACCATGGAAGTAATCACGCGCGGCTGGATCGCCTGGAAGGATCCCGAACTAGTTCATGCCAATTACAGCCGCTTCTCTGACGCGCTCTTTCAGGAAGTCATGCCCTTGGTCAAGCAACAGTATCCGCTCTCCGACAAGCGCGAGGATCGCGCCGTGGCCGGCCTCTCCATGGGCGGCGCCGAGAGTTTGCTTGTCGGACTGAATCACATCGACGACTTTGCCTATGTCGCAGGCTTCAGCTCGGCCCCGCTGGGAGAAGGCGATTACACCGCCGCTCTTCCCCGCATTACCTCCCAATCCGCCGCGGACGTTAATGCCAAGCTGCGCCTGTTATGGATTTCCTGCGGAACCGAAGACGGGCTCTTCGCCGGCAATCAGAAACTTATCGCCTGGCTGAAGGAAAGAGGCATAAAAATCAACGCGGTTCAAACCCCAGGCATGCACGTATGGATGGTATGGCGCGACAATCTCACAAATTTCGCACCGCTGCTGTTTCAGTCGAAGTAGCAGTCGAAGAAAGTTAGTGATCGAGGCAGCGACGTACGTAAGGATCGAGCACCAACAATGAGAAATGCAGTCAGATAACGTGCGGCCCAAAGGAAAGTGGTTTTGTTTGAGCAAACCGCACAAACTCGGGGTCATCCTGAGGGACTTCCAGTCCCGAAGGATCTGGCGCGCATCGCCACGGTAGCGGGCGATGCATATCCGCCCCGCGCAAGATGCTTCGCAAGCTCAGCATGACCCCTCGCGAAGGTGGAGGATCAAATAGAGCCATTGCCTTCGCAAAGCATGAAGTCGCGTGTTTTGACGGAGTATCTATGCGCTGGTCCGCCTCACTTTTCGTTCTGTTGGCCCTGTCGCTCTTTGCTACCCCTATGCACCCTCAACTTGGTGCGCCCTTAACCCGCTGCGGACCCCGGCCCGCCGATCCGTCGTGGCCGCAGAACCAGCCGCCGCCCGAAACCGGCTCACCCGAGATCCCCACCCGACACGCCGTGGACATGATCAGGCTTCAACGCGATGCCCGGGAGCTGGCTGCCCTTTCAGAATCCCTCCCCGCCGATCTGCAGCAGGTGAATCAGGGCATTCTTCCCAAAACACTGATTCAGAAGCTCAAACGAATAGAAAAGCTTTCCAGGCAGCTGCGCTCCGAGCTGGCGCGGTAACTGGTCCCAGCGGCCACAGCCGGAAGCGAAGGTATACAGATGTATACGCAAGATTCTAAAAGGGATAGATGCGCCTTTCGAAGGCCATGCCGCGGTGGGGGCAGCCGCGGCCTTTTGGCCAGCCTACTTTTCTGCGCAACCTTCCGGCGCCAACCGGGTTTGTAGCTCAATCTCCGCAGGGGGATCCGCTCCGCGGGCTTTCTCGCTGGGAAAACAGTCGCCAGTGTGCTTTGCTGTCGGCAGCGGCTCTTAATCGCTCGTCGCGAGCCACGCCAAGGACGTATCGAGACCGCTTGCCGTGGCCTCCGAGGCTACAGTCAGGCTGAAAACTTGGCGTAAGGATCCCGCCTCTGTCGCGCCATCATGCTCTTTGTATCTCTAACCCGGTCCGGTATTCAGCATTTGCTGAACAGCAGCTCGACCCAAGAGTTCCAATTTGCGCCGGGATGGTTTCTAACCTGCGCGACTGACGATTTCCTTACTCACATCTCTATTTCGCCCGATGAAGTTATTGCCTGGGAGTCGCCACTGGGTGGAGCGCCGGCGCCAGAATTCGATTTGCGGCTAATCTCGGCTAGTTACTTCCCGAGGTTGCACACTCTGGAGATTTCCAAAGCCTCGGTTTCTGGCAGGCCGGTCTATTACTGCACCAACCCCAAGGGAGAATTTTTTGCTTCCACCCACATCGCCTGGCTGCGCAAAGCGGGTGTGCTCATAGAGGAAGACCGGGACACGCTTCCGGAACTTTTGGTCTACCGGTTGGTTACGCCTCCCAGAACCATTTTCCGCGGCATACGCCAGTTGGGCTTGGCGGGGTGCCTCATGGTTGACCTCAAAGACGGCAACCTGCGAGTTAGGCAAACCGTCGCCGAATATGATCCGCCCGATCTGGCGCCGACCGCGTCCGAGGATGAGGCGGTCTGGAAACTGTCGGAGATTCTAAAGACTGCCGTGGCGAAACTCGCGCCCGCAGCCTCCAACGTGGCAACGCTGCTGAGCGGAGGCGTGGATTCATCGATCCTCGCATCCATCGCCCGCGATGAGCTTTCCGCCACCAGCACATTTTCCACCGCGTATCCCTTCGATAGCGGTGAGTCGAACGCCGAACAAAAATATGCCTTGACCGCTGCCTATGCGCTCCGCACCCGGCATACCGTATTCGTGCCCAACGCTGCTGATTTTCTAGCTGGAACCGTGGAAGCGATGGCGGCAGCGGAAAACCCTCTGAATCACCTGCAATCAACCTTGGTTTACCTGCTCTTCAAGCGCGCTCTGCCGGTCACCATGGACCGGGTTATCTGCGGATTGGCGGCGGATTCGGTCCTCGGGCTGGAGACTCATTTCGCGTTCCATCAGCGGGCGGGCCTCCGCCGAAGGTTCCTCTCCTCTGCTCCCGTGTATTTTGCGCTGCGGGCGCTCGGCTCCAGCGTGCCGAAAGCCAGAGATCTGGCTGCTTACGCCGCGCAAGTTCGTGGGCGGGATCTCGCGATCTCAGATCCGCATAACCCGATCTGGAGTTATGCCGCCTATGGCGATTTCGACTGGGTCGGAAAGCGTTACGGGGCCGGACGCGAACAGGTTATTGCCCACCGCCTGGAGCAATTGAAGCGTGTGGCCGGGAAGTCTTTTGACGAGGTTTTTGCCTTTTACACTCTGAACTATTGCGACGTGGCGGTCGGTGTCAGCACCTGGTCGAAGCTGGGGGAAGCGCAAAACAAAATTCTCTATTACCCCTTTGCCACCCGGGAAGTTCTGGATGCCTCTTTTTCCGTACCCTGGGAAATCAAATTGAAAAGCCTGAAGCATTTGGCGCGGGGGGTTGGGCGCCATCTCGGGGTTCCTGATTTTATTCTGAACCGCCGGAAGGAAAGTTTCGGTATCGTTTCGGATCGCTGGGCTGAGAGAAATGGTCCCCTGGAGCCGCTCGTCGTTCTGGCCGCCAAAGCAGTAGACCTGGAACAACTTCGCGATTTACAGGGCAGAGAGCCCAGAAAAGCCATGACCCTGTGGAGCCTGCTCAACTACGCGGTGTTGATCCGGCTCTTCGTGATGGGCGAGAGCAAGGAGTCTTTGCTGTCAGAACTGGAAGAGAACCGTCTCGCCCAGAAAGCAATCAAGGGCGGACGGGTGCCGAGAACGAAGACCGAAAAGCCTCAAACCCCGCCGAAAGTAAAAGAGAATCAGAGTGAGAAAGATGAAACTGCCGCGCTCCGCCACGAGCTGCGATAGTCGGGGATTAAGCTATGCGAATCTCCCGATCCGGCGCTTCTCTTTATAGAACCTTCTCCAGGGAAGCTTCTCCTGATCCACTCTTCAGATATAGTCTGCGCTCAGCACCCTCGAATAAAACCAAAGCGTTTCCAGGATTCTGCCGCGTAATGTATATTGCGACGGCAGAGCGGCCAGCCGCTAAAAGCGCAGGGAGAAACTGTCATGGCTTGTCATCAATCTCGACATTTATCGAAGCGAATTGCAGGGGCATTGTTCGCCGGGACAACATTCGCGGGGGCGCTGTTCGCCATAGGGTTGCTAACCGGCGTTTTCGATGCGCCGTCGGCCTGGGCACAAAGCCCTCAGGTGCAGGCTGCGCCGGGGCAATATCCTCCCGGTCGAATGCCGCCAAATCGACCCCAGCCGGTGGCCAACCAGTGCCAGATCGCACTGGTCGGACGGATCAGCAATGACGCGGGCCGGCGCGTCAGCCTGACCCTTGACACCCAGAATCCCTACGTCGCCCCCAATGGACGGCAGGGGCTTCGCGGGCGCCTGCGTTATGGTATTTCCGGTCCAGGTGGCTGGAGAGCCGCAACCTACGATTGCGTCGTGAACCCCCAGCAGAATCGGGTGGAGCGTGCGACCTACAGCCCGCGGGCGACTCCCTGGGCCGGCGGGCCGGGTGGACCAGGATTTCCCGGCCGACCCGGCGGGCCGGGTTTCCCCGGGGGGCCGGGAGGTCCGGGTGTTGGCAATTACCCCCGGGTGCGAGTTGATACTTCAGGGCGAGGCGTTTTCAACAGCAGGTTCGCCGCCAATGCCCGAATCACCCGCGGATGGGTGGACACCACCGGACGATCCTCGGTCACCTTTAGCGGCGGGAACTTCCGCATCACGTTTTACGGTGTTGTCGACCGTAGCGATGGCAATCGGGAATTCAGCATGCGCATCACCGGCTCCGACCGCGGAGACGCGCAGGGACGCGCCGACGTCCGACTCAATCGCGACCGCAACGAAGTTGAAATGATCAATGTGAATGGCAAGATGGGGCGTACCAACTTTACCGGCAACTTCAGCCGCAATTAGTGGCGCGTGGAAAGTATGGTCAGAATGTCTCGCAACCCCTGGCGCACGTACTTGAGGTCTGACGCCGGGCGCGCCGGAAAGGGCAGCGGATTCTGTTTCTTGTCGGTCTTGATCTCAGACCGCAGGTGCTGGCGCGCGCCGGGAATGGTGAATCCCTCTTCGTAAAGCAGTTGCTTGATGCGCAGCACGCTCTCTACATCTTTGCGCCGGTACATGCGCTGGCCGGTGCTGCTTTTTACCGGTTTGAGTTGGGGGAATTCCGTCTCCCAGAAGCGCAGCACGTAAGCGGGAAGATGGCAAAGGCGGGAAACTTCGCCAATACGAAAATACAGCTTCTCGGGAATCAGGACATCGGCGGTTGCTGACTTGGCAGTGGCGCGGGCTCGTGGGCTCATCTTAATCTTCAGGAACGCGCTGGGCTTTTTTGTTCCCCATGCGCGTTTCTAGCACGACCGCGCTTTTGGAACAACCATATTCTAGAGTACGCCAGCCTTCAGAGGGTAAACCTCTGGAAGAAATCCGCGAAAAGTTCAACCCCAGGCTCTTTGACCGCGCAGCCCTGGGTTTTCCTTCGTGTAACTTGGTGTCCTTGGTGGTTGAACGCCTTAACGAACCTGCCCCGGAACTGGTGCAGTTTGAGGTTGTCGTACACTGGCGTGGAAGTTTATGCGACGCGATCCCATCGAACTGGAAATCTTCAAGAACATCTACCACTCCATCGCCGAAGAAATGGGAGCAGCGCTGCGGCGCACAGCATTTTCCCCCAACATTAAAGAGCGGCGGGATTACTCCTGCGCGATTTTTGATGCCCGCGGCGAAGTCATCGCCATGGGCGATCACATGCCGGTGCACCTGGGCTCGATGCCCATGTCCGTCCGCGCCGCCATCGAGACCTTCGAACTTGAACCTGGCGATGTGGTAATGCTGAACGACCCGTTCCGCGGCGGGACGCACCTGCCCGACATTACCCTGGTGGCTCCGGTTTATATAACCCACACTCAGCCGGCGCAAAATGCAACCGCTTTGAAAGACGTCGGCGCCAGGGGTCTGCGAGCCCGGCCAAGAAACGGCAAGCGCCCGGACTTCTACGTGGCTTCGCGGGCGCATCATGCCGATGTGGGCGGTACCTATCCCGGCTCGATGGGACTGTGCCGCGAGATTTATCAGGAAGGGCTGCGCATCCCGCCGGTGCGCATCATGCGTGCCGGGCTGATGCAACGCGAGGTTCTGGCGCTGCTGTTGAATAACGTCCGTACCCCCGACGAGCGCGAGGGCGATCTGGGGGCGCAGATTGCAGCTTGCCACACCGGAGCGGAGCGGCTGCGCGAAATTTGCCGGCGCTACGGTCTGCGGCGGGCGAAGAAGGCTGCCGCAGACTTGCTGGAATATTCCGAGCAAATGATGCGGGCATTTCTTTCACGTGTGCCGAACGGAACGTATCGGGCCGAGGACTTTATGGACGATGACGGCATCAGCGAAAAGCCGGTACGAATTGCCGTCGCCGTGAAAATTAGCGGCAGCACCGGGCGCGGGCGAGCCGCCCGTGGCCACATGGCCAGTGTGGACTTCACCGGCACCGATCCGCAGGTAGAAGGAAGCATCAATGCCGTCGAGGCAATAACTTACTCCGCCTGCTTCTACGTCTTCCGCTGCCTGCTCACCGAGGATGTGCCTGCAACCGCGGGCCTGATGCGCCCCATCACGGTGATGGGGCCGGTCGCGACTGTAGTGAACGCGCAGCCTCCGGCCGCGGTGGCAGGTGGGAACGTGGAAACATCGCAGCGTATCGTCGATGTCCTGTTGCGGGCCCTGGCGCAGGCCGTTCCAGACCGGATCCCAGCAGCAGCGTCAGGGACAATGAACAATCTCACCATTGGAGGCGCGGACCCGCGCACCGGCCAGCCTTTTGCCTACTACGAAACCGTCGCCGGCGGCATGGGCGCTCGTCCGACCAAGCCCGGAGTCTCCGGAGTTCATACCCACATGACGAACTCTCTGAACACGCCCGCCGAGGCCCTGGAATATTCGTATCCGCTGCGGGTGAGGAAATACTCGCTCCGGCGCGGCAGCGGCGGCGATGGCGCGCACCGGGGTGGGGATGGCATCGTCCGTGAGATCGAGGTGCTGACTGGGGCTGAGGTCACACTTCTGGCTGACCGGCGCAGGCGCGGGCCGTGGGGCCTGAGCGGCGGCCGGGAAGGCGCTCCTGGCAAGACTTCTGTCCTTCGGAAGGATGGAACAGTAGAGGAATTGCCGGGCAAGTTCAACGTCCGGCTCAACAAAGGCGATCGCATCCGGATTGAGACACCGGGCGGAGGCGGCTGGGGGGGCCGAGTCTGACTATGGACCGATGACAGGTCGCCATCGCCGGCAATTACACCGAGGTCTAAATCTCGGGCGTTCCTTCGTGTCCTTAGTGGCTCATGAATTTAGGACACCAACCACCGTTCCGGTCTTTGCCTGCCCGCCAGCCACCCCGGTGCTAGAATCAAACGTTTGGCTGGTCATTTTGGGACTTATAAGGTTGGTTCATGCCGAAGATGATGCTGGCGGTCGTGAAGCCCAAAGCCGCGCCTGGCGCGGAGGTCCGCGAAGTCAAGGTCCCGGACTTTGGCCGCACCGACGTTCTGGTCAAAGTTAAAGTCGCCTCCATCTGCGGAACCGACCTGCACATCTACGACTGGGATCGCTGGGCGCAGAACCGGATTCATCCGCCTCTGATTCCGGGGCACGAGTTCTGCGGCGAGGTGGTGGCCTATGGCAGCGAAGTCACCAGCGTGAAAGAAGGCGACTTCGTTTCGGCGGAGATGCATGTGGCCTGCGGCAAATGCCTGTTGTGCCGTACCGGCGAAGCCCACATTTGCCAGGACGTTAAGATCATCGGCGTCGACGCGGACGGGGCTTTCGCTGAATTCGTGGTGATTCCGGAGTCGAATATCTGGAAGCTCGACCCGGCGATTCCGCAGGAGTATGCCTCGATTCTGGATCCACTGGGGAATGCCGTGCATAGCGTGCTGGCCGGAGAAATCGCGGCGAAGACGGTGGCGATTACCGGGTGCGGCCCGATCGGCTTGTTTTCCATCGCTGTCGCGCGAGCCGTGGGCGCGACCACAATTTTTGCTATCGAGGTAAACCAGCACCGGCGGCAGGTTGCGCAAGAAATGAAAGCGGACTTTACGCTCGATCCCTCGAAAGAAGATGTGCGCGCCATGGTGATGAAGCAGACCGGCGGACTGGGGGCCGATGTGGTGCTGGAGATGGCAGGCCATCCCAGCGCCATTCGCACAGCATTTGATATTGTGCGGCGTGGCGGGCGCATTTCCCTCCTGGGCCTGACTTCCAAACCCATCTCCCTGAATTTTTCCGAAGACATCATCTTCAAAGGCATTACCGTGCAGGGCATCAGTGGCCGGCGCATGTACCAGACCTGGTACCAGATGACCGCGCTGTTGAAAGCAGGGAAGCTGGATCTGCATCCGGTTATCACCGATCGCATCGGGATGAAAGACTTCGCTAAAGGCATGGACCGCCTGAAGACGGGCGAGGCCAGCAAGATTCTGATTTATCCTAACGGGACAAAATAAGGGCGCGTACAGTATCAGTACTCAGTTCTCCGTTCTCAGTTTCGATCAAAGTCCCGGTTCCAGATTTTCGCGCATCGGATACAATTCCAAAACAATGATGCGTTACTTTACTGCCGGGGAATCTCACGGGGAGGCGCTCGCCGCTTTTCTTTCGGGCTTGCCCGCCGGATTGGCAGTCGATACCGCGTTCCTGGACCGCGAACTCTGGCGGCGTCAACAGGGCTACGGACGCGGTGGACGGATGAAGATCGAGACCGACAAAGTCCACATTCTTTCGGGCGTCCGTCATGGCTCCACGATTGGATCGCCGATCGCCATTTTGCTGGAGAACAAAGATTGGAAGAACTGGCAGGAGTCTCTTCCGGTGGCAGAGGGAGACTCGGCCAAGCATAAGAGGGTGGCGTCGCCGCGTCCCGGCCACGCCGACTTGGCGGGAGCCTTGAAATACAATTTTTCCGAGGCCCGCTATGTTCTCGAACGCGCTTCGGCGCGCGAATCGGCGGCGCGGGTGGCTCTGGGCGGCCTGGCTAAGCTGTTTTTACGTGAACTGGGAATTGAAGTGCTCAGCCATGTGGTGGCGGTAGGCGCGGCTGGCTTAAGAAAAAATGTCTCCTGGGAGCAGATCCGCAGCCTTTCGGAGCTGAATGAGGTTCTGCTGAATTGCGCTGACCGCGATGCTGAGATGGAAATGAAAGAAGAGGTGGACAAGGTGTTGAGGACGGGAGATTCCGTGGGCGGCGTTTTTGAAGTAGTGGCTCACAAAGTTCCTCCGGGATTGGGCACGTATGCGCAGTGGGACGAACGCCTGGATGGACTGCTGGCGGGCGCAGTGATGTCCCTGCAGGCAGTCAAGGCAGTCGAAATTGGTGCTGGAGTTACGGCCGCCGCCTCCCCCGGCTCGGCGGTGCATGACGAAATAGGATATGGCGGGTCGGGCGGGTTTACTGAGTTTACCCGCAGTCGGAACAACGCCGGCGGAATCGAGGGGGGAGTTTCCAACGGCGAAGACATCACCGTGCGTGGATACCTGAAGCCGATTTCTACCTTGCGGCGTCCTCTGCAGTCGGTTGACTTCGCCAGCCGGGAGCCAGTGAAAGCCGCTTACGAACGCTCCGACGTGTGTGTAGTTCCGGCCGCCGGCGTGGCGGCTGAAGCGATGGTCGCATTGACTCTGGCTCGTTGCGCGCTGGAAAAATTCGGCGGCGATTCCATGATTGAAACCATGCGCAACTTCAAGGGATATCTGGAACAGGTGAAGAATTATTAGCCGACGACAAAAGACTAACGACCGACGACTAACGACCGAATGATCTACCCCATCGTGAAATTTGGAAATCCCGTGCTGGAAAAGCCCGCCGAGCCCGTCACCGTTTTTGACGGTGACTTGAAGAAATTGGATGATGACATGTTCGAGTCCATGTACGCGGCGCACGGGGTGGGATTGGCGGCGCCGCAAATCGGAATTTCGAAGCGATTGGCGGTCATCGACGTTACTTTTAAGGAAGACCCGGACGCCAAGCTGGTGATCGTGAATCCGGAAATCATCAAGACCGAAGGCCGCCACAGCCAGAACGAAGGCTGCCTGAGCATTCCGGAGTTTCGTGAGCCGGTGGCCCGCCCCCGCAAGGTGACCATCCGGGCGCAGGACGTGACCGGAAAGTGGTTCGAGAAAACAGGTGAGGACCTGTTGGCCCGGGCCTTCCTGCACGAAACTGATCATCTCAACGGCAAGCTCTACATCAGCCACATCAGCGCCCTCAAGCGGGACTTCATGAAGCGCAAGATCCGCAAGCTGATGAAAGCCGGAGAGTGGTAGGAATTGGGTAATTGGGGGCCTTGAATTACTCAATTTCGACATTCCCAATTACTCAATCCCCAGATGCCTTCGTCTCTCAATCTCGTCTTTTGCGGCACGCCAGGGTTCGCGGTGCCTACCCTGGAAAAGCTGGTGGAGGCTGGGTTTGTGGTGCGTCTCGTGGTGACGCAGCCGGACCGACCCAGCGGCCGGGGCATGGAACTTGCGCCTTCGCCGGTGAAGCAGCGGGCGCTGCAATTAGGATTGCCGCTGAGCCAGCCGGACAAGATCAAGAACAACCAGGAATTTCAAGCGCGCCTTGCGGAAATCACGCCTGACGCAATCATAGTCGTGGGATACGGGCGGATCATTCCAGCCTGGATGATCAGTCTGCCCCGCTTGGGAAACCTCAATCTGCATGCGTCCTTGCTGCCCAAGTATCGTGGCGCGGCGCCGATTCAGTGGGCCATCGCCCGGGGAGAAAGCGTGAGTGGCGTTACCACCATGCGAATCGATGCCGGTCTCGATACCGGCGACATTCTTCTCCAGAAAGAGATTTCGATCGCGCCCGACGACACGGCGGTGACCCTGTCGCCACGAATGGCCGTGTTTGGCGCTGAACTCATGGTTGAGACTCTGCGTGGTCTGCAGGCGGGAAGCGTCCAGCCCCGGCCGCAGGATGATGCAAAAGCCACCCTCGCGCCGATCCTGAAGAAAGAGGATGGCCAGGTTGATTTTCAGCTCGCGGCCCGGGAAATTGTGAACCGCCTGCGCGGTTTTCAGCCCTGGCCGGGCGCCTACACCAGCTTTCGGGGAAAGAACCTCCACATCTGGAGGGCGCAACCCGTGCACCGTGCCGCCGAGGTGGCGGAAATCGTGGCGCAAGATGGTCATCTGATTGTAGGTTGCGGAGTAGGAAGCGCCCTGGAACTGCTCGAGGTGCAACTCGAAGGGAAGAAACGCATGCCGGCGACCGATTTCGTTCATGGCCATCAACCGCGTACGGGAGAGAAGCTGGGCCACTGAGAACTGGCAACTCGCCACTGACAACTGATTTTCTGGAATCCATGTCCACGTCTCCCGCTCGTGCCGCAGCCTTCGACGTCCTGCTTCGCATCGAGCAGCAGGCTGCGTACGCCTCTGAGCTATTGCATGCGAACCCATACGCGAAGCTCTCGCCGGCAGACCATGGTCTTACTACCGAACTGGTGATGGGTGTGCTGCGCTGGCGGTCGCTGCTGGATGCCGAGATCAGCCGCTTCTCCAAGACGCGTGTGGAAAAGCTCGATCTTGAAGTGCTCACGGCGTTGCGCCTGGCGGCATATCAATTGTTATTTCTGGACCGGGTTCCGGGACGGGCTGCGGTGCATGAAAGCGTGGAACTGGTGAAACGCGCGCGCAAGCGCTCGGCCGCTTCTTTTACGAATGCGGTGTTGCGCAAGTTGGCGGAAGGTACATCAGCGGCGAAGGCTGCTGCGAAAGATGAGGGCTTTCTCGCAGCGCTTAGGGGCGCGGCCGAGTGCGGAAGCGCAGCAGAGTTGTCGCGGAAATTGGCGCATCCGCTCTGGCTGGTCGAGCGATGGGCGAGGCAGTTCGGCCTGGATCGGGCACGACTGGTTTGTGGCTACGACCAGCAGGCCCCGGCGGCCGCAGTTCGATTCGCTGACATCCGCACGGAAGCGGAACTGAAGTTGGATGGGATCGAACTTGCTCCCGGCCAATTGCTGACTTCGGCGCGGCGGATTCGGGCCGGTAATGTATCCCTCACTCGGGCCTACGCTGAGGATCGAGTTGCCATTCAGGATGAAGCCTCCCAGTTGGTCGCGCTGGTAGTAGGCCGGGGACCGAGAATCCTGGACTGCTGCGCGGCGCCGGGCGGCAAGACCCGCGTGCTGGCGGAGCGCAATCCCGATGCCCGAATCGTCGCCCTGGAGTTGCATGCTCACCGGGCCCGTCTGTTGCGCAAGCTGGTTTCCGCCAAGAACGTTGAAGTGGTCAACTCGGATCTGAGCGAGTTCGCGGCGAGCGCAAGCTTCGAGCGGGTCCTGGCCGATGTGCCCTGCTCGGGCACCGGCACTCTGGCGCACAATCCAGAGATCAAGTGGCGATTGCGAGCTGAAGACCTCGCCGATCTGGCGGTGCGGCAGTTGGCGATCTTGCGGGCGGCCATGCGGCATGTTGCGCCGGCAGGGAGGCTGGTTTATTCCACCTGCTCGCTGGAGCGGGAGGAGAATGAGGAGGTGGTGGAGCAGGCGCTCGCGGCCGAACCCACTTTTCGTGCCATCAATTCCCGGATAGAAATAGAGCGGCTGCGGGCGGAAGGTGAGCTGGCGTGGAAAGATATTGATTCGCTGTTGAGCGGGCCGTTTCTGAGGACGATTCCCGGCGTGCATCCATGCGATGGCTTCTTTGTGGCGATCCTGCAAAAAAGCTAGCCGCGGATTTCAGGGATGGCGCGGATGAGTCCGGTTCCGCCATGCGGATTGGTGTAGAGAGAGAAGGAAGTCAGCGGACTTCAAGGTTGACGGTTGTGCCCGCGATCACCTTCTCTCCGGCTGAGGGATTCTGGGAGACGATGGTGCTTCCTGGGTAAGGGGCTTGGGCTGGTGGCAGTGCGGACGAGGCACCCTCGGGACGCGGGGCCGTGGTCACGGTTCCCAGGGTCATCCCGGCATCCCGCAAGGCCTGCGTGACTCTGCCTAAAAGCTGTCCCACCAAGTTGGGCATGACCAGGGCTTGGGGTTGCACAGGCGACGCCACCAGCAAGCTGATTTTGGGCGCGGATATGCCGCTGGCATTTGGGGGCGGCGCCTGCGAGAGGATTTGGCCGTCTGCGGCATCGGGCGATTGCATTTGCGCCACGGCGCCGACGTCCAGGCCGCGTCGCCGGATGTTGAGGCTGGCGGCACGCTCGGTCTGGCCGATTACATTGGGGATGGCGACTCGCTGCGGTCCCAGGCTTTCGGCGACGCGGACTTGCCAGCCGCTACGCACCTTGCTTCCAGCGGGCGGGAGTTGGGACAGAATCTTGCCTTCCGGCACCGTAGGACTGTAGTACTGGCGTTCGACGTCCAGTTCCAGTCCGCTTGCTTCGGCGATCATGCGGGCTGCGGCGGGGCTCTTGCCAACCAGGTCGGGGACGGCGACTTCATGGCCATGGATGGCCAGCCGCATGGCGGTGAGCGCGGAGACCAGCGCCACGATCAGCAACAGCAGCGCCAGCAGGACCAGCCGGAAGAAAGACTTCATCAGGCGAGATTATAGTTGCTTTCCCGATTCAGGATCGACGTAGTGTGAGCCACGCCTTCCGCACCACACCGCACCATCTATACTGATTCCCATGTCCGCGGTAACCCCGACGCCGGTAAGCGATCTTTTGAGCACTCTGCGGCGTCACTGGGGATATGACTCGTTTAGGCCTTTGCAGGAACGCATCGTGCGCAGCCTGCTTGACGGACAGGACAGTTGCGTGGTCATGCCCACCGGGGGCGGGAAGTCACTGTGCTACCAGTTGCCGGCGGTGATGTTGGGACGGACCGCAATCGTGATCTCGCCCCTGATCGCGTTGATGCAGGACCAGGCGGCGCAGCTGGCGCAGATGGGAATTCCCGCCGCTGTGCTGAACAGCTCTCTGTCCGGAGACAGGCAGATCGAGGTCATGCGCAAAGCATCGGCGGGCGAGTACCGCCTGCTGTATCTGTCTCCGGAGCGGCTGGCGAGGGCCGATACAATCAGCTGGCTGCAACGGATTCCAATTGCTTTCTTCGCGATCGACGAAGCACATTGCATCTCCGAGTGGGGGCATGAGTTCCGGCCGGAATACCGGCAGTTGAGTCGGTTGCGAGAGCACTTTCCCGATCGTCCGATCGCGGCTTTTACCGCCAGCGCGACCCGGCGCGTGCGTCACGATATTCTTCACCAGCTGCAACTGCGCAATCCGCACAAGTGCATTGCCAGCTTTCACCGGTCGAATCTCCGCTACCTGGTAAAGGAATGCGAAGGCGGGGAGCAGCCTAGCCTGCTGCTTCGAGCTTTGCGCAACTATCAGGACAGCAGCATTATCGTCTACGCGCCGACTATTGCGAAGGTCGAGGCGACGGTGGACTACCTGGGCGAGCACCAGATTGCCGCCATCGGATACCACGGCAAGATGGAAGCGGCGAAGAGACGAGACCACCAGGAACGCTGGATGTCGGACGAAGTCCGGGTGCTGGTGGGCACGATCGCTTTCGGACTGGGCATTAACAAGGCCTCGGTGCGAGCGGTGGTGCATCTGGCGCTGCCCAAATCGATCGAACAGTACTACCAGGAAGCCGGACGCGCGGGACGCGACGGACAGCCGGCAGACTGCATCCTGCTGTGGCAAAAGCGAGACGCCGCCTTGCTGGCGTATTTTGCCGATCAGATCGTCGATCCGGCCGAGAAAGAGCGGGCCTGGCAACGCTATCATGCCATTCGCGGCTTTGCCGAATCGAAGGGCTGCCGGCATCGCGAGATTTGCGTGCATTTCGGGGAGAGTCCGAAGTGGACGACGTGCGGCGCTTGCGACGCGTGCGGTTGTGAATCCGAGTGGCTGGTCAAGTCGGTCAAGGTGGAACGGCCCAGGCTGGGGCCGCCGGCCGCCATGGTGACGCCGGCGCAGCGGCCGACGCCTGCGGCCTTAAGTGCAGGCCTTTATGTTGACCCTGCCCTGCGCGAATATTTGCGAGAGTGGCGGCGGGCTGCGGCGAAGCAACAGGGCGTTCCTGCTTTTGTGGTGATGCACGATTCCGCGCTCGACGAAGTCTGCCGCAAACGCCCGGGTTCGATTCCAGAACTACTCGACATCTCCGGATTTGGCGAATACAAAGCCGCGCTTTACGGCCCCCAGATTTTTGCCGCGTTAGAGCAATTCCGCAACGGTGCCCGCGCCGCTCCGATGCCACAGACTGGCGCAAAGCCGCGTCCGACAAAAGCGGGCTAGTGGTTTATGATGATTGGTTTCAAGCAAGTCCCACATTCTGAATGAGGCGTTCTGCCTGAGGTCCAGCATGAGCACTACGATTGTTCCGGCTGAAAAGTCGCACCTGACGCGGGAAGAGATCAACCGCAAACAGAAGGAATACGTCTTTCCTTCCGTCTCGACCTACTACTCCGATCCCCTGCCCATGGACCATGCGTCCATGCAGCATGTGTGGGACGTCGAGGGAAAGAAGTATCTCGACTTTTTCGGTGGCATCGTGACCATCAGCGTCGGCCATTGCAATCCGCGGGTGACTTCGCGCACCAAGGACCAGATCGATCGCCTGCAGCACGTATCGACCTGCTTTCCCAATGTGCCCATGGTCGAACTGGCGGAGAAGCTGGCGCAGATTACGCCGGGAGCGCTGAAGAAGTCTTACTTCACCAACAGCGGAACCGAAGCCAATGAAACCGCGATTCAGGTGGCGCGCATGCACACCGGCAACTTTGAAGTGGTGGCGCTGCGGCAGGGCTACAGCGGACGCTCGTCGCTGACCCGCGGGCTCACCGGTATGAACACATGGCGCAAAGGCACGATTGAAGTGGGGATTGTGCATGCCATGAATCCGTATTGCTATCGCTGTCCTCTGGGGCTGAAGTATCCCTCGTGCGAGGTGGCGTGCGCGAAGGACATTGAGAACGTAATCCAGTTTTCGACCTCCGGACGCATCGCCGCTTTCCTGGCGGAGCCGATTCAGGGCGTGGCCGGTTTCATCACGCCGCCCAAGGAGTATTTCAAGCTGGCCTTCAATATCGTCAAACAATACGGGGGCGATTTTATTTCTGACGAAGTCCAGACTGCCTGGGGGCGCACCGGGCATAAATGGTTCGGCATCGAGCATTGGGAAGTGGAACCGGACATGATTACCGCTGCCAAAGGGCTGGGCAACGGCGTGCCCATTGGACTCACCGTGGCCAAGCCCGAAATTGCAGATTCTTTTCAGGGAATGACCATTTCAACCTTCGGCGGCAATCCCGTGACCAGCGTGACCGCCCGGGCGGTCATTGACATTATCGAAGAAGACGATTTGCGGACGAATGCCGCGGTGGTGGGCGACTATTTCCGCAAGAAACTGGAAGAACTGCAGGCCAAACACGCGATCATCGGCGACGTGCGGGGCATGGGGCTGATGCAGGCTCTGGAACTGGTGGAAGACCGCGAGAGCAAGAAGCCGGCGTCCGCGGGCACGAACGCCTTAATGGAAGAAGCGCGCAAGCGGGGCTTGCTGGTAGGCAAGGGCGGATTTTACGGTAATGTCATTCGCATGTCGCCGCCTTTGAATATTGCGAAGGCGGATGTGGATGAGGCGGCGCGGATTCTGGATGAGAGTTTTGCGGCGCTGAAAAACTAACTCTCAAGCTCTTCAGGGTCCTTCGGATCGACGGATTCCTGATCCTGCCACTTATGCCCACAAGATCGACATGTCCATGCTTTGTCGTGCAGAGGTATCGGTAACCCCAGCCATGCGCTCGGGTATGCAATCTTGCTTAATTGTTCGAAATTGACATCCAGGGATTGGCACTCAGGACATCGAGGCTGCTGATATTCTCCGACACCTTCGACATCCAGAGTCTCTGGCACGGGTTCATTCAGAATCGCGGTCGCGGCTTCCACGTCTTCCTGATTGACCGCTAGCTTTATCCCACCCAACAGGTTGGATATAAACCAGTCCATGCGGATCATATTGTCGTCTACCAGAAAACACTCGATGCCTGAGGACTCGAGGCTTCCCTTAGCCAGCAAGGCTTCCGGCAGGTCTCGGAAGCTGCGAATTGAGGCGAGGTTTCGCCCTTCAAAGACGTACTCGTCCGCCGGAGCATCATCGATCTCCACAGCCAATCCTCTCCGCGCTAATTCTGTTTTGAGCATGTCCCGAGCGACGTCGGTGAGTGACGCGGAGTCGTCAACGATGAGCCCCAGTTCTTCGAGCGTCAATCCGGAATAGAGCTTTGTTAGTCGCTGCCGTTCGGCATCAAAATCCGAGCCCATGGCGAGAGATCATACTCGGCAATTCCTGGGTCTCCAAACTGCCGAACTGCGCTCGGTCTGAACTGGTCCCTTCGACTTCGCTCAGGGCAGGCTCCGGCCATCTCCACACGGACAGCGGCTTAGTGACTTTCATCTCCAGCCGGTGCTGTGTCCGGCGTGTCCACCTTTTGCGCCGATGGGCTCGGCTCAGCCTCTGGCGGCGGCTGGAACTCTCCCGGGTCTTTTCCTGCTAATGCGGCCTTCATGAAATCCATCCAGATGGGTAATGCGGCTCGGGCTCCAGTTTCCCTTGCTCCCAGAAATTTATCCTCGTCGTAGCCGACCCAGACGCCACAAGTGATGGAAGGTGAGAAGCCGACGAACCAGGCATCGGTAAAGTTGTTGGTGGTGCCGGTTTTCCCCGCCAGGGGATATTTCAACGTGGCTGCGGCAATTCCAGTGCCGTGCAACACGACCTCTCGCAGCATGGCAGTCATGATGCGCGCGGTGCGCGCGCTGACTACATCCTTCACGTCGGGGAAGTCTTCTTCCAGAGTGCGGCCCTCGTAGTCCGTCACTTTGGTGATGTAGCGCGGTGTAATGCGGACGCCATCATCGGGGAAGACGCTGTAGGCGGAGGTCTGCTCGAGGGGAGTGACTTCAACCGCGCCCAGGGCGACCGGCAGGTAGGGCGGAATGTTGGAGGTGATGCCGAAGCGATGCGCGTAGTCAATCACCGTATTGATGCCGAGGTTGTCTGCCAGCTTGAGGGCCGGGATGTTGCGAGACTGGGCCAGAGCGCGGCGAAGCGTAATCATGCCTTCGAACTTCTCGTCGTAATCGTGCGGCTCGTACGGGGGGCCGGAAGGCATCGGAAACGAGATTGCCGCATCAAGGATGGTGTCATCGGGCGTGGCGCCGCGGTCGATGGCCGCGGTATAGACATAGGGCTTGAAGGACGATCCTACCTGGCGCAGCGCCTGGGTGGCGCGATTGAATTTTGACAGATTAAAATCGCGCCCGCCGACCATGGCCTTGATCTCGCCGGTGGCGTTGTCGATGGCGACCAGCGCGCCCTGCACTCCGGAGTCTTCTTCCAGGCTGACTCGCGCTTTTCCGTCAGGATTCAGCGAGAGGATTTTCACATAGGCGAGGTCGCCGGGTTTCAGGATGGATGGGAGCTTGCGGCGGGTCCAGGCGGCATCGGCTGGGGTGAGCGTTGCCGCGTAGCGGCCAAATCGGATGGTGGCGGAAGCCGGGCCTACGGCCACCACCAGGGCATGGACATAATCGTTAATCTCGGGTTCGCTGTCCCAGTCGGGATGCTGGTAGTTCGCCAGGGTCACATCTCCGGTCAAAATATTCTGGAGATGGCCTCTCCAGCCATGGCGCCGTTCATAAGCGGCCAGGCCGTCGAATAGAGCGCGGTTGGCGGCGCGCTGCAGGTCCATGTCGAGTGAGGTGTAAACTCGCAGTCCGCCCTCGTGGACCTGGTCACTCCCGTACTTGCCTTCCAGATAGCGGCGGATTTCCTCAACAAAGTAGGGCGCCAGGGAATCAGGATCGTGGGCCAGTTCGAGGCGGATGGGCTGATCGCGGGCCACGGTCGCCTGTTGCGCCGTGATCTCTCCGTCCTCGAGCAGGGAATTGATGACCAGGTTGCGGCGCTTAAGAGCGTGGTCGGGATGAGTGATGGGCGAATAGTAAGTCGGCGACTTCGGCAGGCCGGCGAGCAGGGCGGCTTCGTCGAGGGTCAGTTTTTTTGCCGGTTTGCTGAAGTAAAACTCGGATGCGGCCTCGAATCCGTAGACGCCGTGGCCGAGATAGATCTGGTTGGCGTACAGGGTGAAGATCTGAGGTTTGGTGAAACGCCGCTCGATCTGGACGGCCAGGAGCGCTTCCTGAATCTTGCGATGAAAAGAGCGGTCGGGAGAGAGAAAGAGATTGCGCGCCAGCTGCATGGTCAGGGTGGAAGCGCCTTGCACTCTGCCGCCGGATCGGATATCGCGGTAGGCGGCGCCAGCGATTCGCCAGACGTTGATCCCCCAGTGCCGGTAAAAATCCTTGTCTTCGATGGAAATCAGCGCCTGGCGCAAGACCTGCGGATAGTCGTCATAGGTGGCCACCACGCGGCGTTGCAGCGCGAAGGACCCGATGGTGTGCCCCTGGTCGCCGTAGAGTTCGGTGATGGAACTGGGGCGATAGTGCTCAAGTTGATCGACTTGAGGCAGGTCGGTGGAGTAGACGAGGAGGAGGCCGGCGGTCGCGCCCCCCAGGGCGGAGACCAGCACCAGCAGGCCGATTACAAGACGGCCCATCATTCTGCTTTGGGCGGTCGCGGACGCCGTGGAATCTTGCACCTGAAATTTCACAGAGACTGAATTCAGGATATCAGGAGGGGAGTCGCTGGTCGTTAGCCGTTAGCCGTTTGGTCATCAGTCGATACCGGGAAGCATCATCCGTGTGCGTCCAAACAAGTGGTACAGACGCTGATGACGCCTGTCGTGAGTCGGACTGTTCCCAGGCCGGCCGCAGCTTTACCGTACGGATGACGGGCGGACCTCTTCCGGAGAATCGGAACTGAGCGAAGATGCGGCTCTTGCGTAATACCCTTTTCGGGCGCGAATCTCCATCTTTTCTCCTGTCTTTTGCGCTTCGATTTTGATGGTTCGATAGCGGCCGTCAGGCGTGAAATCCGCGGGCTTGTAGGAAACCGCGTACCGGCTGCGCAGCTCCTGGCCTATTTTTTCGAAAGCTTTCGTCACATCCTTGGGGCTGCGGGGAGTAAGCAGTCGACCCCCGGTTTGGTCCGCCAACTGGCGCAGATTTGAATTACCGCTTTGCGCGTCAAAATCTGTCTCAGGAGAAGACGTCCGATAGTTCGTGCTGATTGTATAGATGGTGACTTCGGCTTCCTGCGCCGCATCGATGGCGCGTTCCAAACTCACTACACCGGCATTGTTTAGGCCATCCGAGAGGATTACCAGCACCGGCGCCACCAAATCCTGTTCCGGCCGATGCAGAAGCTTCTGGCAAGCGGCACGAACTGCGTCGTACAGGGCCGTTCCCCCTCCAATCGTCAACCGCTCCACGCCTTGGGCCAGCAGATCCGGATCGCTGACGAAATCCTGTGTCAAATGGGGGTGATTCTCGAATCCCATCACGAAGCCGAGGTCGCCATTTCGATCCATTACCTCGTGAAAGAACAGGCTCGCGGCAGCCTGCTCAAACCGGAAACGCGAGGTCACGGAATTGCTGGTATCGATGACTACCCCGACGCGCAATGGGAGCGCCTGCTCGGTTCGAAAGCGCAAAATTGCACTGGGGGGCTTGTTGTCGTCCCGGACCGAGATGTCAGCCTGGGATAGGTCGCCAACAGGTCTGCTTTTGCGTGCTGCTACAAAAAGCACGTTGACTTCGGTCACCTGTTTGGTCAACAACCACTCACCCGTTGAAATAGGCTCTTCCACGTCGGCGGTTACAGCGCATCCAGGACAGTCCTGTGCGAAGGCCGTTTCGCAGATCGCCCCAAAAATGGCAAAGCCGGCAAACAATACCCACAAACCAAAGGTACAGACGGAACGTTGCGTCGCCATGGTCCACCCCCAAGCGCGAAACCCGAGCACCATCAGAGCCGGGAGCCCCGTCAAACTGTAGCCCAACTACCCTTACGGTCCTTGATGAATGCAGATGGTGGGCCAAAACCTCAAGAGCTTTGCGAAGGTGGAGTTGTTCCTCCCAACTCTGTGATTCGCAGTACCTTGTGTCGAGAGCTTGGCGTGGAGGCACAGCGTGAGCGCGGAACGCCGGGCGGTTCACGCTAACCCAACGGCTAAGCCAACCATCTGTTCGGTTAATCGATAGCGTCCTACCAGAATCAACGAGCCACTGGCCCGGAAACGCGGTCAGCGGCACGCTGGTTGCCGAATGCTACGCTTGAGGTGCGGAGACTGCAAGCTAGCCTCTGGCGAACTTCTGTTGTCACCACAAAGCTTGCAGTCCGCATCTACTCAGGCAAGATGCACTGGAGTGAATTTCAAATGGGAATCCGACGGTCTGGGCATCCTAAAACAAGACCGCGCGCCTAGGGGCGCGCGATCAAGACCTACGACCAATGACGAGCGACCAACGACTAACTGGTTTTGCTCTTCAGCACCTGAATCGCCTTGTGCAGTTGTTCGTCCTCCTGCGGAGGCTTCGTTTTGTCTTCCTCCGCCGGGGTGGCGTTGTCGTCATCATCCGGAAGTGCAGCATCATCGTCACTATCCGCGATCACAATGTTGGGGGTGACGGCGCTGTCCTGGATCGCCTTGCCGCTGGGCGAGTAGTACTTGGCGACCGAGAGGATCAGGGCCGAGCCATCGGGGAGTTGAATCGTCTTCTGGATCGATCCATCGCCGAAAGTCTTATCGCCCACAACATCTCCACGGGCATTTTCGAGCACCGCGGCGGCCAAGACTTCGGCCGGTCCCGCCGTACCCTTGTTCACCAGGACGACCAGGGGCAGGCTGGTGATGGCCTTGGAAGCGTCCGCGTTGAAAGCCTCACGAGGGTACTTCTGGCCTTGAAGATAAGTGATGGTGCCGTGGTTGAGGAACAAATTGGCAGCGGCGATGCCTTCCGATTCGTCGCCCTCGGCGCAATTGCGCAAGTCGAGAATCAGCTTTTTAGCTCCGGATTTCTCCAGGGCGCGGACCTTGGCCGCGATCTCCTGTGCCTTGCCCTTGGTGAAGGCATCCACCTGGATGTAACCGATACCGTCGTCCACCATTTTGTCAGTAACCGGCGGCACGGTCACGATATCGCGGGTGATGACCATTTTCTGCGGTTCGGCGCGACGGGCTCGAACCACCGATACGTTCAGGTTCGAACCGGGCTGGCCCTGTAGCAGATTGTGAATTTCGGCGAGTGACATCTCGCGGGTGCTCTTGCCTTCAATAGCTTCGAAGATATCGCCGTCCTGGATGCCGACCTTGTCCGCTGGACCACCAGGAATGACCGAGATGACGGCGGCATAGCCAAAGCGCTTGGACACCGCAGCCCCGATTTCGCCTTTGGCCTCGGTCTGATTGGACTTGTACTCCTTGAACTCAGTCGCCGTCAGATAGCTGGAGTTCGGGTCCAGCGACTCGAGCAGCCCGTGCAGCGCGCCATCGGTCACAAGGGGGATGTTGGGCTCTTCCACGTACTCGCTGCGGACACGAGAAAGGACCTCGCTGTAAACCTCCAGCTGGCGGTAAGAGCCATCGTTGTTGGAGGCGCGAACGCCGTCCAATCCGCCCACGTAGATGAACAGCAGAACAGCGGCGGAGGAAACTACAATTGCGGCCTTAGTCTTCATGGACATCGGATTTATTCTTCTTTGGAAGAGGAATTACCACTACGAGAATATTATATCTGCTTTGATGCGGTTTTCCTGTTCTTTGCTGCGCGGAAAAGCGACCTTCCGTAACTGGCCGTGCCCGGGCTGGCCCGCTCGCGTCGTTGCTAGCAGTGGACGTTCAGACAAAAGGACTTACCTCGTACCGTGAACACAGCTGTTTGGTGTATATTTCTCCCGCCTCGAAAGGTGGAGACTATGCGATTTCGGCTGGTATTGATGGCTGTGGTTACCGCTTCACTCATGGCGGGGATTCTACCGCCGGCACAGGCCCAGTCGGGAGAATGGAAGCAGTTGTTCGACGGGGTGGATCTCGTAGGCTGGAAGCATGTTGGCCCTGGTGGAATGACGGTCGAGGACGGGTTGATCCGCACCCACGGCGGCATGGGGCTGCTCTATTGGACCGGTGGGACGCTGGGGGATTGCGTGATCCGCGTGGTCTTCAAGATGCGCGACCACAATGACAACTCCGGAGTTTACATTCGCATCCCCATCGAACCCCGAGAAGCCTGGATGCCGGTGCACTACGGATATGAAGTGCAGATCGATAACGAACCGGAAAAATCCAAGGAAGACGAGTATCACGTGACCGGCACGCTCTATTCGCTGACTAAACCGCTGGCCCGTCCCGGCAAACCCGGACCCGAGTGGAATACCATGGAGATCACTTTGGACGGTCCGCACACGACGGTCGTGGTCAACGGGGTGAAAGTGACAGAGTTCACGGAGGGCGACCCGGTGCCAGCCAAGAAATTTGAATTTGAGCCGGAACGCGGGCCGCGACCGCAGGAGGGTTACATCGGCCTGCAGAACCACAGCGACAATGACGTCGTCTTCTTCAAGGAAGTTGCCGTGAAGATGCTGAAGAAATAGCAGTCGTCGGTCGTCGGTCTTCAGTCGTCGGGGAATGGCTGACGACTGAAGACTGACGACTGAAGACTGATTGGAGGCTTGATGAACAGGAATCGTTTCTCGCGTCGTGAATTCCTTGGACTAAGCGCAGCCGCGGCAGGCGCATCCTTGGGGCTGAAGACCATCCTGCTGGATCCGGACCCACTCTGGGCTTTGCCCCAAACCGTGGCGCCGAGTGACCGGGTGCGGTTTGGCATGATCGGCATTGGCATGCAGGGGTCGGGACTTCTTACCAACTCGATCGAGCTGCCCGGAGTGGAGTGCGTAGCCGCTTGCGATCTCTACGACGGCCGCCACACTCTGGCCAAAGAGATTGTCCGTCCTGACCTGCCCACCACGCGGCGCTATCACGAATTGCTGGAGAACAAGGAGATTGATTGCATTGTGGCCGCCGTCCCCGATCATTGGCACAAGCAGGTGGTGGTGGATGCGGTCAGCGCCGGTAAAGACATCTACATCGAAAAGCCCATGTCGCACACCGCCGAAGAAGGCGTGGAGATGGTGGCGGCAGCCAAAACGACCGGGCGCATTGTTCAAGTGGGCTCGCAGCGGGTAAGTTCGGTGATCTGTGCCAAGGCCAAGGAACTGGTGGCGCAAGGAGTGCTCGGCGATCTGATGCTGGTCGAAGGTTCGCTCGGCCGCAACGATCCCACCGGGGCCTGGGAATATCCGCCGCCGACCGATCTTTCGCCTCAGACACTCGACTGGGATACTTGGCAAGGAACGGTGCCCAAGCGGGAGTTCAATCCCCTGATCTTCGCGCGCTGGCGCTGCTGGAAGGAATACGGAACTGGAGTGGCGGGCGATTTGCTGGTGCACCTGATCAGCGGAATGATGTACGTGCTGGGCATCAACGAGGCGCCCAGGCGGGCCATGGCCATGGGAGGGATCCTGCGCTGGAAGGACGGCCGGAACATGCCGGACGTGCACTGCACCCTGTTCCAGTACGGCGAAATCCCCGTTTACATGCGGCTCAGTCTGGGGACGGAAACCCCTGAAACCTATCGCTTCCAGGGCTCGAAAGGCATCCTGGAGTTGACCGAATACAGCGTTACTTACACTCCGCAGTCCGGGCTGGATACGGCCCCCAGCTACTACGCTTCGGGCTTTCCCAAGGCGATGCGGGAAGCATATTTCAAGAAATGGCACGAGGAGCACGATGCCACGCCGGGCAAGGAACCGGCGCTGGAAGGCACCAACTACCGCAGCGTTTCCTGGGACGAGGAAAAACCTCACCTGTGGAATTACTTTCAGGCGGTGCGGACGCGCAAACCAGTGGTGGAGGATGCTGTGTTTGGCCATCACGCGGCGCTGGCTTGCCACATGTCGAACCAATCGTACTTCCGCAAGAGCGGGGTGACCTGGGACGCGGAATCGAAAAGCATCAAGAGCTAGAGGCGGCCGCCCGGCGCCGGACGTCTGCCGGCGTCTGACGGCGGGCGGAGGTTAGAGGCGGCGCAATGCCGCGACTACGCTTCTCATCTCATTTTCCTGGAACAGCCGGATTCCCGCGATTCCGGCGGCGCCTGCCTGAATGCAGGATTCCGCGTTTTTTATGGTGATGCCGCCCAGAGCCAGGACCGGAATTTTTTCCTGACAGGCTTCTCGTAGCGCTGCAAGACCCGCGGGGCGGGCGTGTGCCTTTTCCATCCGCACCTTTTCGAAGACGGGTCCAAAGACAGCGAAATCAGCGCCTTCTCTGGCGGCGCGCGCGACCTCGGCCCGGGTATGACAGGAAATGCCCACAGTCACGCGGGCAGCGCCCGCGGCACATTGACCGTAAATTCCCCGCACTTCCATCGGCGAAATATCGTCAGAACGCAGATGCACGCCGTCGGCGCCGCAGGCGAGGGCAACGTCGGTGCGGGAGTTTATGAGGATCGCAGTTTTCAGTCCAGGGTTCCCGGTTCTCAGGCGGCGGACGGCGTAGCGGGCCAGGGCTTCGAGTTCGTGGGGGGAAAGGTCTTTCTCGCGCAGTTGGATGTAGTCCACGCCGCAGCGGG
>JBOGLD010000136.1:0-32035 GCA_050745885.1 Terriglobales bacterium | reverse complement strand
GTAATCGTAGAAAACTTCCAGGGGAGAGAAACAATCGTCGCAGATGGAACGGGGCTGGTTTCCCCAGCTCTTGCCGCATTCCCGACAGCGCAATTCGTATGTCATCGAGCTACTCGCTTTGAGCAGCTTGTGGGACGAGCCGTCCGGAAAACGCCCAGAAACGCGAAATCCTCTTTCCCTGGATAGAGGAAAAGAGGAACGAGATGCTGGAAATTCGGCACCCCGAATCTCATGTTCCCCCTGTGTAGGGCGAGAGTTGACACCGGGCGACCGGAAGTTTCCTTCCGATCCGGTTGTCGTGGCTTCTCAGGGCTCGTCCCTCAGCCACTCTGCATGAAATCCAAGGTCTGCTCCGTGGAGCAAACTTAACGAATGGTACCGGGAGCGCAGGGAGTTCGTCAAGGGTCTTGGGATGACCGTCTTGACCAGCGAATACCGGCCAGAGCATAATCGTGGTCTTGCTAGACCACGGTTTTCCGGATGAGAACCGAGTCACCTACCCCCGGCAAGATGACGGCTTGCTACGTTCCCAGAACCCCAACAGGGAGATTTTGACATGAGCGATCAAACCAACAAGCGGATCGGTGATTACGAGCTTCTCAACGAATTGGGCAGCGGAGGGATGGGCCGGGTCTGGCGGGTCAGGAACGTGATCACTGACCGCATTGAAGCGATGAAGGTGCTTCTTCCCGACTTGACCGCAACGCCGGACCTGGCGGCTCGCTTCCAGCGCGAGATCAAGCTCACCGCCAGCCTCGATCACCCCAATATTGCCGCGCTCCGGACCGCGTTCACCGCGGACAACCAGCTGTACATGGTGATGGAGTATGTCGAAGGCACCACCATGGCGACCAAGCTGGAAATGGGACCTCTCTCGGTCAACGACTCGGTCAACTACATCAGTCAGGTGTTGAGCGCGGTCAGCTATGCGCACCAGCGGCACATCATTCACCGCGACATCAAGCCCGCCAACATGATGCTGACGACGCAAGGCGTGGTCAAGCTGATGGATTTCGGCATCGCGCGCTCCGGCGACGATCGTGGCTTGACCATGACCGGCACCACCCTGGGCTCGATCGGCTACATGTCGCCCGAACAGGTCAAGGGCGAGCCTACGGATGCCCGCTCCGACTTGTATTCCGTTGGCATCTGCCTCTACGAATTCGTGACCGGCCGGAGACCCTTCGTGGCCAGTGCCGAGTATTCCGTCATGGCCGCGCACCTCAACGCCATCCCCAAGCCACCGATCGAACTGAATCCCGGGATACCCTCGGCGCTCAACGAAATTATTCTCATGTCGATTGCCAAAGAGCCGGCCAAGCGATTCCAGACTGCGGACGCCTTCGCCAACGCGTTGAGCAGCGTGCCCAAGACTTCTGCAGTCGCACCCACTGTGCCACGGGCCCCGTTAGGGGGGACGACGGCGGATGGTCCCGAACTGCCGGCCGGTTTTTGGGAGGCTTCGCCGACCATGGAAAGGCCAGCCGGTCGTGCCCCGGATCCGCCGGCAGGGCTGATTGCGCCTACGGTGCCGCTGGCGATTCCGGCGCCGCCTGCGCCTCAGATGCCGGCTACAATTCCGATGTCGGCAGCAAACGCCGCTACGGTTGCGCAGCAAGGCGCGGCGGTCGGCCCCGCGCCCGCTACGCCGCTTCCGATCCCGCCGCCTCCCCAGGCGAACGGTCATCGTGGCCTATACATGACGCTGGGAGCCCTGATCGTGCTCGCCGTTCTGGTGGTCGCTGGAATTTATGTGCCCCGGATCAGCAAGACCAGCGCGAAGGCTCCGGACGTGTCCGCGACCACCACGAGCGCGGACACCACGTCGCCGGATGCAGTGCAGCCAGCTCCAGATGCTTCGGCCCCGGGTGCACCCCCGAGTTCAGATGCGACCGCACAGCCCGCCGCTCCCCCGGATGCTGCCGCCGCGTCGATGGACAACTCAAGTGCGATGCAACCAGCGCCGGCTCCGTCGGCGGCGACTCCGGCGCAGAGCGATTTGATTCCGGCCAAGCCAAGCCATGCCCGTACGAAGAAGCTCACAGCCCGGAACAACGCCATGGCCGGCGATACCGCCGCGCCCGCGCAAGGCGATAGCGGAATGGCTGCGCCCGGCGTCGCAAACGATTCGGCCAGCCTGGACGAATTGGAAACCGAAGTTGACCAGCTTTCCAACCGCGCTGCCGCGGTAAACAGCGGCCTGGATCGTCTCCAACAGGAGCAAAGCGCCGCCGGCTACGGACTTCGCGGCGACATGGTTGCCCACCAGGCAAGCATGAAAACAAATCTGTTCAAGGCGGAAGAGGCGATGCAGCACAGGGATGCAGCCCGGGCCAAGAAGTACGCGGACCTCGCGGGAAAAGACCTGGAAGTGCTGGAGCGCTTTCTGGGCCACTGAGCCATAGCCGGCGGAAGATGCTGTCATCCTGAGCAGCAAGCTGTCATCCTGAGCGCAGCAGAATGGTTCGCGTGCGAATCATTCTGCGGAGTCGAAGGACCCCTACAGATTGCACTAACGATCGCATACGGGAGTGTTTCATCGCCCGGTTCGTGGAGTAATCCGGTCACGCCGGCTGCGGGTGAGCTTATAGGGGTCCTTGGACTCCCTAACTGCTTCGCGATGCGAAGCAGCTACTCCGCTCAGGATGACAGGTTCACCGGCTGTACTGATTTCTCTTCTTCTCCTCGTGCCGCTCTTGCCCTAGCCGGATCAGCCGCTCGATCAAATCGGGATAGGCCAGGCCCGAAGCCGCCCACAGCTTGGGATACATGCTGATCGCGGTGAAGCCTGGCATGGTATTGATCTCGTTGAGATAAATCTTCCGGTTCTTAGGGTCCATCAGGAAATCCACCCGCGCCAGTCCGGAACAGTCCACGGCCTTGAATGCGCTGATGGCCAGTTGCTTGATCTTCCTGGTTTCGGCCTTGCTCAATTTCGCCGGAATAATCAGCTTCGATCCTTCATCAACATACTTGGCGGTGTAGTCGTAGAATTCCTTGCCCGGAACGATCTCGCCCGGCACCGAAGCCTCGGGCCTATCGTTGCCCAGCACTGAGCATTCGATCTCGCGGGCCTTCTGTTTCTTGCCGCCCACGCCCTGCTCGATCACGATCTTGCGATCGAATTTTGCGGCCTCTTCCATCGCGGGCCCCAGTTCCTTGCGCTCCCGCGCCTTCGAAATCCCGACTGACGATCCCAGATTGGCGGGCTTCACGAATACCGGATACTTCAGCTTGCTTTCGACCAGTTTTTGGACCTTCTTCGGCCCGGCTTCCCAGTCGCTGCGCAACACGGTGACGTGCTTCACGATGGGCAGTCCGGCGGCGAGGAACAATGACTTCATGACGTCCTTGTCCATCCCGGCCGCGGAGCCCAGTACGCCCGCGCCCACGTAGGCGATGTCCGCCAGTTCGAACAGTCCCTGGATAGTTCCGTCCTCGCCGAAGGTTCCATGCAGGACGGGGAAGATGATGTCCACATTGATGGCCCGGTCGCTAACCCGGCGGGTCAAAGCCGCCTCGGTCTGGAAGGGCGCCAGGGAGCCTCCCGGCCGCTGGGGTTGGGGCGGAACCACTACCGCCTGCCCGGTAGCCAGGACGGCGGCCCCAGGGGTCGCTTCAGGGTCCCCCGCCCGCAGATGGGCCTGGGCGGAGCCTCCCGCCTCGCCTTTTCCCCGCAGCAGGAGTTCGGCATCCGAGGCCGTCAGCCACCGACCTTCCTTGGTGATTCCAATGGGCACGACCTCGTACTTGTTCTTATCAATGGCGTTAAGGACCGATGCAGCCGAGAGCAGGGATACTTCGTGCTCCCCGCTGCGGCCGCCAAAAAGGATGCCGACACGCAGTTTTTTCATGGCTCTGGGGCTTGATATGGCCCTTCCATTCTTGCACAATGTCATACAGTACGGGTTGACCAGGACTGCACCCCGAGCTAGCCTCGGCCAAGCCGGACCGGGGCGTCTTTTGTCCTGATCTCTTTGGGAAGGGAAGACCATGTCATGCGAAAAGTAATGTCTCTGGCCGCGCTATTTTTGCTTCTCTCTTTGGTTTCGGCATACGCGCAGCAAGCGCCGCCCGCTCCACGCAAGAAACGGGTTGCGATATTTGATTTCGATTACGCCACGGTGCATGGCGGCGTCGCGGGGATTTTTGGCCAGGACGTGGACATCGGCAAGGGCATATCCGACCTGCTGGTCACCTATCTGGTGAAGGATGGCACTTACTCGGTGATTGAGCGGAAAGCTCTGGACAAGATCATGTCGGAGCAGAACTTTTCCAACAGCGACCGGGCCAACCCCAACTCCGCCGCCAAGATTGGAAAACTGCTGGGAGTGGACGCGATCATTGTCGGCAGTATCACGGAGTTCGGCAATGAGACCAAGAACTTGAACCTGGGCGGCGCGGGCGGGGCCCTGGGTGGTTTTGGTTTGGGCGGGTTCGGCCACAAGAAATCCAAAGCCGTGGTATCGCTTACTGCACGCATGGTAGACGTGGATACGGGCGAGATTCTGGCGGTTGCGGAAGGCCACGGCGAATCGTCGCGGGAAAGCACTTCGCTGCTGGGCGGTGGCGGGAACTGGCACGGATTCGGCGGCGGCAATGCCGACTTCGGGAGCAGCGATTTCCAGAACACCATCATCGGGGAAGCGGTGAAGGCCGCAGTGGAAAAAACAAGCACGGAGGTGATCGCCGACAAAGACAAGCTGGTGGCGCGCACCGTCGTGGTTGAAGGGCTGATTGCGGCCGTGGACGGAGGACAGATCATCCTGAATGTCGGCGCGAAAGCCGGCGTGAAGGTGGGCGACCAACTGACCGTCGAACGAGTGTCACGGGAAATCAAGGACCCCGCAACCGGCAAAGTGATTCGCCGCCTGGCCACGGCAGTTGGTGTGCTACGCGTGACCGATGTCGACGATATCTCGGCAGTCGCCTCCACAGTTTCAGGCAGCGGTTTCAAGACCGGCGACGAAGTGAAAACCGTCACCCAATGACGCAACACGAAACGGGTTGGGGACGGCCAGCAATGGCCTGTCCCCACGGACCCCGGTAGCGATTCAAATCTATTTCGGCCCCCTCTACTGCTCAAGAAGCCTGAGTGCACCGGCTCAACGCGGAGGTTGTCTATGCTACTACCAAAGTTCGCGAGCGTTGTGCTTGCGATTCTTCTGACGCTAACCGTCCTGGGCGCGCAGCAGAAAAACCCTCTAACCAATGCCGACGTAGTGAAAATGGTGAAAGCCGGTATGGCAGAAACCACCATTGTGGCGGCGATTGCCGCCAACGACACTCAATTCGATCTTTCCTCAAGCGGTTTACAGACGTTGAGCCAGGCCGGAGTCAGCAGCAAGGTGATCCGGGCCATGCTGGCGGCGGAGTCGAAGAAGAAGGACGCGGCGGCGGCAGAAGCGAATTCGGAAGCCGCGCCGGACGCGGCCACTGCTCAAGATGCGTCGTCAGTTACGAGCCCTCAAGGCATGGCTCCCCAGGGCATGCCGCCGGGAATGTCGGCGGACTCGATGGCGCAGATGATGGCCAACATGCCTCCCGAGATGCGGGAGCGCATGCAAGCATCCATGGCGAAACGAAACGCCAGAAGAAGTCAAGGAATGGGCGGCGGGGCCGCCATGTCGATTGCGCCGCATGCCGGCGTCCCGGTTCCTCTGGACAGCGCGCTCTACACCTCCTTTACGCGGCTAAAAAGTGTCCCCCGCTATCGCGTCGTTATGAATATGCAAACCACGGATCCGCGGATGGCGCAAGCGATGGCTGCGGCTGCGGTCACGTCGCCGGAGTTAACCGTGCAGGGCAACACCCGGCAGTACGTGATGCACTATAAATTGCCCGCCAGTGATGTGCCGGGAACCGTCGACGACTGGGAAATCCGCGCCGTGGTGCAGAACGGCAGGGCAGCACGCCTCATGACTTCGCCTGCGGTGCCTCGAATCTTGAAAGCCAGCGCGGAAAAGGCGGCTGCGGATCTCGCCATGCTCGACGCCATGGCAGCCAATGCGGTCGCCCGCGCCGCCGCTCAAGGTCCTCTGGGCGCGGTCAGCGCTGGAATGACTGTGGCAGCCACGGCGTTAGGACACGTGGAAGCGGCCAAGATGTTAAAAATGGAAAAAGACATGTTTTCCTGGAAGTGCCAGCCTGCGCCCCCGAGCATCGGGCCGGGCGGACAGTCCGACACCCAGCTCACGGACTTCCATTCCGTTGGGGACGAGATTGTGGACGGCAGACCGGCCGCTGTATACGAGTTTTACGCATACGAGAGCCCCAAGGCCCAGGGCCCGGTCCGGTTGCTCGTAGCCAAGGACACCGGTTTGCCGCTGCAGATCAACATGGGCGATCCCAATACCACGGGCGGTGTGCAGATGGTCTACAGCCAGCTCGACAGTCCAGTCAATATAGAAATCCCGGCGTGCATGTCCGGCGCGAAGTAGCTGAGACGCAGCAGCTGAGAACGCAGTCACTGAGCAAAGCGCGAGGCACAAGAATGTTAAAGGCCGCGGGGCTTGCGCCGATTCCGCTTTGCGCCGCAATTCTCCTGGCTCAAACCAGCGCTTCGCCGAATCTCTGCATCTTGTGTCGATGCCTGGGCCTGACGTCCCGATGCCAACAAGTTACTACCGGGGAACTCGGAGTTGGTTAAACTTGTCTACTTTCTCTATGAAGACTCTGCTCCGCGGCTTGGCCCTGGGCCTGGTGTTGCCGCTCTGCTCTCCCTCCATGGTGCGGGGCACAGACGGCGCCCGGACGAACCCTCCCGGAAAAAACAACGGGGACGTTCTGCTTTCCACCATGCAGCGGGAACTGCGGCGTGCCCAGGCGAAACTGGGGCAACTGGATCCCGCACCCTATTTCGCCAGCTACTCGGTTTACGACCAGCAGGGGACGGTTGTGGTCGGGGGCTTGGGCAGCCTGCTGAATTTTACCCAGTTCCACCGTCGCACCGGCGAAGTCACGATGCGAGTGGGGAGCGTCGCGCTGGACAACACCCACCAGGAAAACCGGAATTCCGGGATCGATTCCGGTCTGGTGCCCCTCGAGGACGATGCTGACGCGGTGGCGCGAGTGTTGTGGCAGCTTACGTACGAGGAGTACCGTCGAGCCGCCCAGAGCTATTTGAACGTCAAGACTGCGGCGGCGGTCCGCACCCAGGAGGAGGATACCTCGGCTGATTTTGCCCAAGCCAAGCCCGAGGTGCACCTGGACTACGCCATGCCGGTGTTCCACCTCGACCGGAAGGACTGGGAAGACCGGGTCCGCCGCTATTCCAGCAATTTCCGCAAGTACCCCGAGATTTATTCCTCGGCGGTGATGGTGATTGGGGAACAGACCCAGATGCGTTTTGTCTCCACCGATGGCACTCAACTGGCCACGCCGGGGACGATTATCCGGATGATGATTGAAGCCGAGACTCGGGCGGACGACGGTATGGAGTTGCTGCGGGTGGAAACCTTTCAGGCCTCCACTCCCGACGGCCTTCCCGGGGACGCGGAAATTGCCGCCAAAATTGCCAAGATGGCTTCCGACCTGAAGGCCCTGCGGACCGCTCCCACGGCCGAACCCTTCGATGGGCCGGCATTGCTCTCGGGACGGGCGGCCGCGGTTTTCTTTCATGAAGTGCTCGGCCATCGCCTGGAGGGTCACCGCCAGCGCGGCGACCAGGAAGGTCAGACTTTCACCAAAAAAATCAATCAGCAGGTGCTGCCCACGTTTCTCAGCGTGGTTGACGATCCCACCCAGCGCAGCCTCAATGGGATGGAGCTGGGGGGCTGGTACCAGTACGACGACGAAGGTGTCCCGGCGCAACGCGTGGAAGTGATCAAGGATGGCATCCTCAGGAACTTCCTGATGTCGCGCATGCCCGTCAAAGGCTTCTCGCAATCCAACGGACACGGACGAGCCCAGCCCGGATTGATGGCGACCGGCCGGCAGGGCAATCTGATCGTCACCTCATCGCACACCGCCAAAGACTCAGAAATGCGGCAGAAGCTGATTGACGAAATAAAAAAGCAGGGGAAGCCGTACGGCCTGTACTTCGAAGATATCGAAGGCGGGTTCACCCTGACCACGCGTTCGCTGCCCCAGTCCTTCCAGATTCTGCCCGTGCTGGTGTGGAAGGTTTATCCCGACGGTCGTCCCGATGAACTGGTGCGGGGCGTCGATATCGTCGGGACGCCGCTCGCCGCGCTGAACCGCATTGAGATCACCGGAGAGAAAACAGAAGTGTTCAATGGCATCTGCGGAGCGGAGTCCGGCAGCGTGCCGGTTTCCGCGGCGGCGCCGGCCATGCTTTTTTCCGAAATGGAAGTGCAAAAGCGGGCGCACTCGCGGGCCCGGCCCCCGATTCTGCCGCCGCCCTCGTGGGACAAAACCACCGCCGCCGGACCTCGGACCTCGGCCTTCGGACCGCTGGAGTCCGATTCACCTTCAACTACCCGAGGGCGGCAATGATCCGGCCCGGTTACAGATTGTTGCTTCTGGCCGCATTATGGCTCGCATCCGCCGGCATGCTTCCCGCCCAGGACTCGGCCTCCACCAGTGATCCGGTGCTGCGCGCCATGCTGACGGAGATGCAGCGCTCGAAGAGCCAGCTCAAACTGCCGGACGTTCCCGCGCCGTATTACGTGGACTACCGGCTGATGGATGTTGATCAGTATGTGGCCGAGGCGGCCTTCGGCGCGGTGCGTACTTCATTACGCACGCGCATTCGCATGTTGCGCATCGTGGTCCGGGTGGGCGATTACAAGCAGGACAGCTACTACGGCCCGGGAGAAGGCATCGTCGATGTGGGCCCGCTTGATGATGACGAGACCGGGTTGAGGCACCAGTTGTGGTTGGGGACCGACCGGGCGTATAAGGCGGCCTCCCAGGCTTTGACGGCAAAACAGGCGGAACTCGAGAAATACTCCGTGGACCAGCAGGTGGACGACTTTGCCCATGCCTCCCCGGTCCGCCTGATTGAGCCGCTGGCCAGCCTGGATTTTTCCGCCCAGCCCTGGCTTACTACCCTGGAACAAGCGTCCAGTCTCTACAAGAGCGATCCGCAAGTGGAGGCGCTTAACGCTTCGCTGCGCTTCACCGTCACCAACCGCTATTTCGTAAGCTCGGAGGGTGCGATGGTCCGCACCCACGACAGCTTCTACCAGGTTTATGTCGGAGGTTACACCCAGGCAGCCGATGGCATGCGTCTTGACCGCTCGCATGGCTACCAAGTCCGCCAGATGAAGGACCTGCCGTCCAATGCAGAAGTGCTTTCGCGCACGCGGGAGTTAATCACGAGTTTGAAGCAGCTGCGCGACGCTCCGGTCAGCGAAGAAGAGTACCGCGGCCCGGTGCTGCTGTCGGCGGACGCCGCCGCCGGCGTTATGTCTGAACTGGTTGGGCCGAACCTGCTGGGCAACCGCCCCATGCTGGGCCAGAACGCCCGCACCACGGGAGACTGGGCAAACAATTACAAGAGCCGGGTGTTGCCTGATTTTCTTTCCGTGGTCGACGATCCAACCCTCGCCAGTTCCGCAGGGCACGCCTTGCTGGGCAACTACGCAGTTGATGACGAAGGAGTCAAGGCCAGCCGAGTCTCCCTGATCGAGAAGGGACAGCTGGTCGGGTACCTGTTGGGCCGCGAACCGATCCGCGATTTCCCCACCTCGAATGGCCACGGCCGGGCATCCGTGACAGGACCGCCCACGTCAAGTCTGGGAAACCTGATCGTACAAGCCGCCGATCCGCTCAGCACGGAGGAGCTCAAGAAGAAATTGATCGAGGCCTGCAAGCAGCGGAACTTGCCGTACGGGTATTTCGTCGAGACCCTGGGACCGCACCTGACCCCGCGATTGCTCTACAGGATCTCAACCCAGGACGGCCACGAAGAACTGGTCAGGGGAGCGGTCTTCGGCGACCTGGACACGCGTGCTCTGCGCAACGACATCGTAGCCGCGGGCAAGGAAATCGACGTCGAAGAACAGCTTGATCCCGTACCGCAGAGCGTGATCAGCCCGGCTTTGCTGTTTGATGAACTGGAAGTGAAACGCGGCGATATCGCCAAGCAGAGACTGCCGGATTATCCGCCGCCCGCCGGAACCGAGTAAGCTTGATGTAGGCGCGAGCGTCCACGCTCGTGCGCCCCACAAATCTGCACTGAGGTGCTCTTTGATCCACCTGCGAAATGTGTGCTGCCTGCTGCTTTCAGTCCTGATCGCCGGACCTTCGCTCGCACAGAAACCCAGGCCCCGTGCTGATTCCGATTACGACCGTCCACAGGCACCGGCTGCACCGTCCTTGCCGTCGCCACTTCTGCAGCAACTGGTAGCGATCCGTGACGCCGCTTTAAGCGACGACTACGCCTACCGGCAGGTAGCATACCTCACGGAAAACATCGGGCCGCGTCCGGTGGGATCTCCGCAAGCCCAGGCCGCCATCGAATACGTAGCCGCGGAGATGCGCAAACTCGGATTGGAAGTGCGCCTGGAACCAGTGCAGGCGCGTCACTGGATCCGCCGGGCCGAGTCCGCCGAACTGGTGGAGTATCCCGGACAGGCCCCCGGAACCACGCAAAAAATTGTGCTCACCGCGCTGGGTGGAAATCATCCCACGCCGCCAGAGGGAATCACGGCGGAGGTGGTCGTGGCCAACAGCTTCGCCGATCTGGAGCGCATGGGGCGGCAACAGGTGGCCGGCAAAATCGTTCTGTTTAACGTCTCCTTCGACAGGCAGAAAGCGGCAGACGGCTATGCCGGCGAGGCCTATGACGAAGCCGTGGTCTATCGCGCCCTGGGGCCACAAAAAGCGGCCGACCTGGGGGCTGCCGCTTCGCTGGTCCGGTCAGTCGGCGGGGCCGACTATCGTTTGGCGCACGCCGGAAACAGCCGGGCCGCCGATATCCCAGCCGGGGCTGTGACCGGCGAAGACGCCGACCTGATCGCACACCTCGCATCCCAGGGCAAGGTCCGGATGCACGTCATCCTGACTTCCCAAACCGCGGAGGAAGTTACCACCTACAACGTGGTGGGAGACCTGAAAGGGTCAGAGCATCCGGAGCAGGTGGTGATTGTCTCCGGCCACCTCGATTCCTGGGACCTGGGCACCGGCGCGATTGATGATGCGGCCGGGGTGGCCGTGGCCATGGAGACCGCGCAATTGCTGCAGCAGTTGCATCTGCGCCCGGCACGGACCCTGCGCGTGATCGCCTGGATCGACGAAGAAAACCTGGGCCGCGGGCATGTGGAATACGCCAGGGCCCACGCATCGGAGATCGGTCAACATGTGGCTGCCCTCGAAAGCGATCTGGGCGCTTCCCATCCCATGGGATTCCGGGCAAAAATCAGCGCCGAAGCTGCGGCTACCCTGCAGCCGGTGCTGGATGTGCTGCGACCTTCAGGCGCGAACCTCATAATCCTGAGCAGTGATAGTCCCGAGGCCGATATCGAGCCTTTGGCTAAGCAGGGAGTGCCCGCTTTCGGCCTGTTGCAGGATGGCCGGACCTATTTCAACTACCACCACACCGCCGCGGACACGCTGGACAAGATCGTCCCCCGGGAGCTGCGGGAGAACGCAACCGCCATGGCCGTAATGGGATACGCCCTGGCCGCCATGCCCAATCCCTTGCCCCGCTAGGATCGTGTAGGCGCGAGCGTCCCGCTCGTGCTTTTGTCAGGGCGGGAAAGAAACACATGTTCCAGGTCAAAAGTCGAGAGGCCCGTTCCTGTCCGGCCCTCTGACGGTCCCCGCACGAGCGGGACGCTCGCGCCTACATCGGACCGGTGCATCCCTTTGGCGGCCACGCCATCTAATGAAGTGAGCATTAACTTTATGGGGAACACATTCAAGACCGCATTTCTTCTTACCGCGCTGACGCTGTTGCTGATGGCGGTAGGCCGGGCTTTCGGCGGGCAGAACGGGATGCTGCTGGCCTTGGGCATCGCCGTGGTCACGAACTTCGTAGCCTACTTTTTTTCCGACAAGATCGCATTGAAAACCTACCGCGCTCAGCCGGTCACGCGAGAGCAGTTGCCGCGCGTCTACAACGTGGTGGAACGGATGACCCGGAAAATCGGCCTGCCCATGCCGAAGATTTACGTCATTCCGACGGACTCGCCGAATGCCTTTGCCACCGGACGCAATCCGAAGCATGCTTCGGTCGCGGTCACGCAGGGCATTCTGAACCTTTTGAATGATGAGGAACTCGAAGGCGTGCTGGCCCATGAACTGGGACACGTAAACAACCGCGACATCCTGATCAGTTCCGTCGCCGCCACTATTGCCGGCGCAATTACCTGGTTGCGTTACGGCGCTTACTTCGGCGGGATGGGCGATCGCGATGATCGTGGCGGAGCCATGGGCGGTCTCCTGATGCTGATCCTGGCTCCCATCGCTGCCATGCTTATCCAGATGGCGGTGTCACGCTCACGCGAGTACGCCGCTGACGAGACTGGAGCGCATTTTACCGGCAATCCCTACGCTTTAGCCAGCGCGCTGGCCAAGCTCGACGCCTATTCCCGCAGGGTACCTATGATGGGCACGCCTTCAACCGCGCACCTATTCATTATCCAGCCGCTGTTGGGCATGAGTTTTGGCAACCTGTTTTCTACTCACCCGCCCATCGCCAAGCGCATCGAGCGCCTGACCGGAAGGCCGGCAGAGTTTATGCGGTAAGCTGTCAGCTGATAGCTGAAAGACTGAGAGCTTGAGTGTGACGTTCGTAATGCTTCTCGCCCACCCCAACCGCCGCGACCGCATAGTAAAATTTCTCGATGTCGCCTGAAACCGCTATTGCCGCGTCCCATCGTGCGACGCATCTGGAAAATGCGCTGCGCAAGGTAATCCGCGGCAAGGACGATGTTGTCCGCCTCGCCCTGGTCTCAGTTCTGGCTCGTGGGCACCTGCTGATCGAAGGCGTCCCCGGAGTGGGCAAGACCACTCTCGGCCAGGCTCTGGCGCGGGCCATCGACTGCGGCTTTCAGCGGATCCAGTTCACCAGCGACATGCTGCCCTCCGATGTTCTTGGCATTTCGATCTACTCCGCCACCGAAAAGCAGTTTGAGTTCAAGCGGGGACCGATTTTCACCAACGTCCTGCTGGCCGATGAGATCAACCGGACCACTCCCAAAACCCAGTCCGCACTGCTCGAGGCCATGAACGAAGGCCAGGTCACGGTGGACTCGCACTCTTACTCGTTGCCCCAGCCGTTCCTGGTCATCGCCACCCAAAACCCGGTCGAGCATCACGGTACCTATCCTTTGCCTGAGTCGCAACTGGATCGATTCCTCATGCGGGTGCGTATGGGATATCCCGATGGCGAATCGGAACGCGAGATTCTGCGCTCCGAGGCTGGGACCGCCCAACTGGAACTCCTGGAGCCGGTCCTTACCGGCGCCGACGTGCTGGAGATGCAGCAGGCCGTGATTCAGGTGAGAGTCGATGATTCCCTGGTGGGCTACGTGCTCGCCATTGTCCGCGCCACCCGCGACTCCGAGCAGTTCTCGCTGGGCGTTTCGCCGCGTGGGTCACAGATGCTCTACCGCGCGGGGCAGGCCATGGCCTTTCTCGACGGCCGCAATTTTTGCGTCCCGGAGGATTTCAAGCCGCTGGTGGTTGCCGTGTTTGCCCACCGCGTCGCGGTGAATGGTCGCTACTCTTCCACGCTCAAGAAGTCCGAACAAGCCGAGCAGTTGATCCAGGAGCTGGTCGAAACCATACACGTCCCGGTGTAAATGGTCGTTCTTCAAGGATTAACCCAGTTCTCAGTTGCAAGTTCCCGGTTCTCGGTGTTGGGTCCTGGCTTTCAATCCTTGCGGCGTTCATAATGTCATCCGTCATGTCATTTTTGCGCTTCCTCGTTCTGCTTTCTCTCATCGTCTGGCTGGGCGGTCTGATCTTTTTTCCCGTGGTTGCGCAGACCGCTTTCTCGGTTCTGCCCACGCAACATCTGGCTGGGTCGGTGGTGAGGCGGTCCTTGGGAATTCTGCACTGGATGGGCGTGATCTCCGCCGTGGTTTTCCTGGCGAGCTCGCTACTGCTCAGCCGGCTCAGCACTGGAAACGCCCATCTGTTCGCACCCCGGAATGTGCTGATCTGCCTCATGCTGCTCCTCACCTTGATTTCGCAGTTCGGCATCATTCCACGCATGGACGCGATCCGGGCCTCGATTGGAGAAATTGATGCGGCGCCCGTGGACAGTCCCGCGCGCATGCAATTCGATGCCTTGCACCATTGGTCAACGCGAGTCGAGAGCGGAGTGCTGCTGCTGGGTCTGGTGGTTGCTTACCTCACGGCACGGTCATTGCCCTGATCCGGCTGTTATCATCTTCAAGTCCCTATGAAAACTGGCATTATTGGCCTGCCCCAGGTAGGCAAGACCTCTCTGTTCCGTATTCTCACCAAGGCGCATCTTTCCGACCATGCGCACGCCAACCCGCGCGAAGCACATATCGGGGTGGCCAAAGTGCCGGACGAGCGCCTCGACCGCCTGGCGGCCCTCTACAACCCGAAGAAGCTCACCCACGCATCGGTCGAATACGTGGACGTGGGTGCCATCGGCCAGGAAGCTCTCAAGGAAAGTGCCTACATCGGCCACCTGCGCAACGTGGATGCACTGGCCCACGTGGTTCGTGCCTTTGATGACCCTTCCATTCCGCATGTCGGGCCGGTCGATCCGCTTCGCGACATCAAGAATGTTGATTTCGATTTGATGGTAAGTGATCTGGGGCAAATCGAAAAACGGCTGGAACGCCTGGAAAAAGATCTGAAGAAGATGCGCACTCCCGATCTGGAAAAGGAATTCGATCTCCTGAAGCGGGCCAACGCGCATCTGGGAACCGAGCGGCCGCTCCGCGAAATGGAAATGACTCCGGAGGACAAGAAGAGGCTGCGCGGTTTCATGTTCCTCAGCGAGAAGCCGATTCTCTACGTCCTCAATGTGGGTGAGAGCACGGAGCTGGGCAATGATCTCGAGAACGCAATCCGCAAGTACAACCTGACCGAGGTGGCCGCCCGCCCTAACGCATCGGCCTCTGCCATCTGCGGAAAAGTGGAAGCGGAACTCGCGGAAATGAGCGACGCGGATGCGGCTGAGTTCCTGGGCAGCTACGGTCTGAGAGAAAGCGGGCTGGTCCGCCTGATTCGCACCACCTACAGCCTGCTCGGACTCATTTCCTTTTTCACCGCTGGTGAAGACGAATGCCGGGCCTGGACCATCCCTGTCCGTACCCGCGCCGTGGAAGCTGCGGGCGCCATTCACTCCGACCTGGAGAAGCACTTCATTCGCGCCGAAACCATCCGCTGGGACCAGCTGCTCGAAGCCGGCTCCGAAGCCAATGCCCGCGCCAAAGGCACCCTCCGCCTCGAAGGCAAGGATTACATCGTGCAGGATGGCGATGTGATGCACATCCGGCATAGCGGGTAAGTCTTTCCCATTTTGAAACTGAGAACTGAAAACTGGCGACCGAGAACTGAAAAAACCAGTTCCCGGTTCCCGGTTTCAAGTTCCCAGTGTTCAGATGTCACAGCTTTTCCCGGACGGAGAATGCCATGATCGTCTCAGGAGGATCACTCTATGGGACAGTCATACCGGGAGCTGATCGCCTGGCAAAAGGCGATGGATTTTGTCATGGACGTGTACCGAACGACCAAAGCATTTCCCCGGGACGAAACCTATGCGCTGGCCGGGCAGCTACGCAGGGCCGCAGTTGCGATTCCAACGAACATTGCGGAAGGGCAGGCCCGCTTCTCCGCCAACGAATTCCATTTTTTCCTGGGACGAGCCAGAGGCGCATTGGTCGAGGTCGAGACCCAGCTCATGGTCGCCCAGAATCTCGCCTATTTCACTTCCGAGCACGGCAAATATCTTCTGGACAAAGCCGCCGAGCTGGGAAAAATATTGAATGGCCTGATCGGCGCCATCAGGCCGGCCGCGTAGCCGACAACCGGGAACTGAAGACTGGGAACTGGTATCATCGCCCGCGTACATGCACCCCATTCTGCTCAGCGTTCTGCTTGGTTTGACCGCGGCGGCGGCCAATGTTTTCGGCGGCGCCATCATCGTCCAGAAACACTGGGACCGTTCTTACCTGAAGTACTTCGTGGCGCTGGGCGCGGGATTCATGCTGGCCACTGCGATTGTGGAGATTTTCCCGGCCAGCCTGGCGCTGCGCGGCAAAAGTGCTCCGATTCTGGTTCTAGCCGGATATCTTCTGGTTCATTTATTCGAACATACGGTTACGCCGCACTTTCATTTCGGCGAGGAAACTCACAGGGATGCATTCGTCCACGGCCACCGGGGACTGTCGGTGCTGATGGGATTGGTGATCCATACTTTTTTTGACGGCATTGCAATCGCTTCCGGCTTCATTGTGTCCAACTGGCTGGGGTGGATCATCTTTCTGGCCATTTTCCTGCACAAGATTCCAGAAGGATTCACGATTGCCTCGGTCATGCTGGCGAGCGGGCAAAGCCGCCGCATCGCCTGGGGCGCCTCCATGCTACTGGGCGCATCGACGCTGGCGGGAGTGCTGACCATGGCGCTGTTTCGCCATGAAGTCAGTTACGGCTTGCCGCTTTCCGCGGGAGTGACGATTTACGTAGCGGCCTCCGACCTGATGCCGGAGGTAAACCGCGAGCCTGGGGGCAAAATGGCGTTGGTGGTCTTCCTGGGAGCAGGGTTGCTTTTTCTACTCGATACCTTGGCCCACGTCCACTAGCCGCTACTCCACTGTGTGCTTTGCGGTGTAGCCTTCCCGCGCTACGACCATGTATTTTACGTCCTTACCCCTCTGGTCCTTTACTTTCAGCGGACCTCCATCCGGAGCGACTACTTCTACTTTTAGTTTGCGGTAAGTGCCGTCGAGTTTGGGGTTGGTGGGGTGGTAGGCCAGGTTGTACTGGTTGCGAATATCGCCGAGGACCTCGTGAAAAATCTCCGGCATTTCGGCTTGAAATCGGGGAAAGTAAGCCCGTCCTCCGGTCAGGCGGGCAAAGGTGTTCATCTCATTGTCGCCTTGCAGATAGTCCATTTCGCCAACGGGAATGCCCATGCCATGGGTATAGCCGCACTGATGCGCTTCACAGTAGTTGCGCACCGCAAACCCCACGCTTATCGGGAAGATGGTGACGTCATGCGTGGTCTTGATTTTTTTCATGATCTGGTCAAGGTTGAGTTTGCTGAAGGTGTCCACGCCCGTGGTCACCAGGATGATGTACTTGCGCCCGGGGATCTGGTCGACCCGGTCCAGCGTGTCATACAGCGCATCAAAAAGATTGGTTTCGGCGAATCCCGGCATTCGCAACTGATTCAGCGCCCCGTAAACCGCCTGCTTGTCCTGGGTGAAGTCGGCCAGGATATGCGGTTTCATGTCGTAGGAGATCACCGCCACCCAGTCGTTCTTTTTGAGAGCGTTGGCAAAAGCGTAGCTGGCGTTCAGCGCGTCCACCATGAAGTAGTAGTTGGTGGAGGCAAATTCAACCAGCAGCACGGCTGTGATCGGCGCTTGCGAAACATCGAAGTTACTTACCGATTGCGGGACACCATCTTCGGTCACGCGGAAGTTATCCTTTTTCAGTCCCGGGATAAACTGTCCATCTTTGGTCGTGACCAGAACGTCCACATTCACCAGTGGGACGTTTACCTTGATGGAATAGTCCGGCATGCCCTCAATTTTCTTCGGTTTGGCTGGCGGGGGCGGAGGCGGCGGCTCTTCCCTCTTCTTTGGAATGGCATAGGGCCCGACGTCGTTCTGAGGGCCGCCCGCTTCCGGAGGTGGTTCCTGCTTTTGCCCGCTGGTTGTGGGCTCCGGCTGGTCCTGTGCGTGGAGTTTGGGCGTAACCAGGGTCAGGCAGAGCAAAACCAGCCCCATCAATGGGATAGTAAGAATCTTTCGGCCCAGAGACGGCGAATTTCCAATCCAGGCAAGGCAAAACATGAGGGTCCCTCGATAAATCGTTATGCTAGTATAGACGCAGGGCTTCGCGATTGGGATGTTTTGCACGGCCTGGGCCTTTTGGTTTTTTGCTCCTCTCCCACCCGGTAAATCGCATTTAAAGCGCGAAGTACAGCTTTTTTGGGTCGGCGGAGCACGCTGCTCCAGGTCAAATTCATGAGACGTACGTTTTCCTTCATTGCTATTGCCCTCCTGCTGTGTTCAACAATTCAGGCCCAAGCTCCTAAGCCGGTAGAAACCATTCCGGTGAGCCAGATCCACGCCGGCATGCACGGCGTGGCGTATACCGTGTTCCAGGGAACCAAACCAGAGTCCATGGGGGTGGAGGTTCTCGGAATTCTGAAGAACGCCAACGGACCCAAGGGAGACATCATCCTGGTGCGTCTGTCGGGCGCGAAAGCGGAATATACCGGGGTGGTTGCCGGCATGAGCGGCAGCCCCGTGTATTTGAACGGCAAACTGGCGGGTGCGCTGGCCTTCCGCATCGGCGAATTCTCCAAGGAACCGATTGCCGGCGTTACTCCCATTGCCGAGATGCTCGAGATCAACGCTATGGATCGGAGCCCGGGCAGCAGCGCGGTAAACGCCAAGGCTGCCGTCCGAACCCCAACTCCGACGTCGGGCCCTGGACTTGACGGGATTGGGGCAAGGGACTATGCCAACTACCTCAAGCCGATCGAAGCCCCGCTGGTGTTCAGCGGGTTCTCCGAGGAGGCGATGCAGCGCTTCGCTCCCCAGTTCGTGAAGGCCGGGATCGTTCCGGTCATGGGGGTTGGCTCCGTCAGCGAAAGCAAGCAGCCCGAACCCCTGGAACCGGGCTCTGCCATCAGCGCAATTCTGGTGCGTGGCGACATGGACATCGCGGCCACCTGCACCGTCACTTACATGGACGCGCACCACTTGTTGGCGTGTGGTCATCCGCTGCTTCAATTTGGCAGGGTCGATTTGCCCATGACCAAAGCCGAGGTCCTGGCCACTCTGCCCTCGCCGCTCAATGCTTTCAAAATCGTAAACGCCACCGAGCCCGTCGGCGCATTCGTACAAGACCGTCACACCGGCATTCTGGGAGTGTTTGGCAAGCAACCGGAAATGATTCCGGTCACTTTGAATATCCGCAGCGGGGCGGTAAACAAGGAATTTCATTACGAGGTGCTCAACAACGCCAACCTGAGCCCCCTGGCGATGATGGCGACGGTATTCAACGCGCTCCACGGCGTGAACGAGTATGGCGAGGACACCACCTACCGCATGAACGGCCGGATCAGCGTGAACGGATATCCCGACGTCGGGGTACAGAACATGTTTGCTCCGTCGGACGGCGGACAGCCGGCCGCGGTCATGGCGGCATTGTCGCTGGGGGAACGCTTCAGCCGCATCTACGACAATCCGTATAACGTGCCCAGCATCCGCGGCGTCCGACTTGATTTCGATCTGGTCCGCGAACGCCGCTGGGCCCGCCTGGAGGGTGCCCGCACAGATTTGATCGAAGCCCGGCCGGGGGACGAGATCACCATCGAAACCGTGCTGCGCCCTTATCGGGGAGAAGTGATCCTGCACCAGATCCCGATTCACATTCCGACGTCCGCATCGAAGGGCCCGTTGCGTATTCTGGTGAGCGACGGCGAGACCCTGGATCGCATGCGCCACGGCAGCCCGCTCCTGAGTCGCAAGATGGATCTGGCCTCCACCATCGCTCTGCTGAACAAACAGCACGCCAACAATCGAGTGTACGTGTCGCTGCTCGAGGCCGATCCGGAAGCCATGGTCGCCGACAAGGTCATGCCCACTCTGCCTCTCTCGATCATGAACGTAATGGACAGCATGCGTGGCACCCAGGAAATGGTCGTCCAGAACGAGTCTTCGGTGAACGAAGCGGCCACCGGACCGCTCGACTATGTGGTCTCGGGCGCTCAGGTTCTGACCATCACGATTAAATGATGGTGTGGCGCGGGCGCCCCCGCCCGCGAAATCTGAGCTTCAAGATCAAAAGCCGCAAGCGCGAACGCCCGCGCCACACCATCTCTCCGTGATAACCTGAATTCTTCCGCTCAGATCGGTGATGAGGTCAACGAAATTGGCGATCCGTTTGTGTAAGCAATTCTCCCTCCTGGTTTTCTCCGTACTGGTTGTTGTTCAATTCGCTTCCAGCGAAGGCACGCGCACCTGGGAACAATCCAAGTTTGAAGATTTGAGCAAAGGGACGGCGACGGGTGTGGCCATTCGCAGCGCCGGCGGCCTCGAGCTTGCGCCCACTTTCAGAGCGATTTCCACCAGCCCATCCACCTATATCTGGTCGATCGCGGCGGACCCGGGCGGAAATCTATACGTGGCTACGGGCGCGCCCGCCCGCGTGTATCGCATTACTCCACAGGGGCAGTCCTCCACCATTTTCGAGCCGCAGGAGTTGCAGGTGCAGGCCCTGGCCGTGGATAAGAACGGCGTTCTCTATGCCGCCACCAATCCCGACGGCAAGGTGTATCGCATCGCGCGACTGCCCGGCACTGCGGCGGCAAAGGGAAAAGCCGAGCCGGAAAAGGGCAAATCGGCCAGCGAATTCTCCGCTTCCGTATATTTCGATCCGGGGACGAAATACATATGGGACCTGGTGTTCGACAATTCCGGCAACCTCTACGTCGCGACCGGCGATCAGGGTGAAATCTTCCGGGTCACTCCCCAGGGCGAGCATTCCGTCTTCTTCAAAAGCGACGAAGCCCATATTCGCGTGTTGGCGGTGGATGCTAAAGGCAATTTGATCGCCGGTTCTGACGGCAGCGGACTGGTGTACCAAATCAAGCCGAGTGGTGAAGGTTTCGTGCTTTATAGTGCCCCCAAAAAAGAAATCACTTCGCTGGCCATCGACAAGGCGGGAAATATCTACGCCGCCGGGGTGGGCGCGAAACGCCCCGCGGCCGTTCCGTCCATCTTCACGTCGCCAGTTCCAACGGTTACCCCCACGCCCGCGGCCGGCGCGCCGCAACCCGGCGTGGCCATCCTGAATGTGAACCCAGTCCCACTCGCCATGTTGAGCAGCATCCCTCTTCCTGGCTCCGGAGCAGCCGGCGGTTCAGAGATTTATCGCATCTCGCCTGACGGTTCTCCCAGCCGTATCTGGGCGTCCAGCGAAGACCTGGTGTACGCTCTGGCCTTCGATTCCACCGGACGTCTGCTGGCGGGGACGGGAAACCATGGTCACGTTTTCGCCATCATCGGCGAAGATCGTTTCGTCGATCTGCTCCAGGCCAGCGCCACCCAGGTCACCGCTTTCGCGAAAGCTCCGGCGGGCGGACTGTATGTTGCGACCAGCAATCTGGGCAAAGTATTCCTGCTGGGCGGGTCTCCGGAAGCGGAGGGCAGCTATGAGAGCGATGTGTTCGATGCCAAGGTCTTTTCCCGTTGGGGACGCGCCGAACTGCGCGGGACCGGTCAGATCGACCTTTTTGCCCGCAGCGGCAACGTGGACAATCCCGACCGCAACTGGAGCCCGTGGAAAGCAGTCGATCTGCAGAAAGATCCTGTACTGAATGTCCCGGCCGCCCGATTTGTCCAGTGGAAGGCAGTGCTGCATGCCGGCAACCCCGCACCCAGCGTGGACAGCGTGCTGCTGAACTATCTGCCCAAAAACGTTGCCCCTGACTTCGACGACGTCAGCGTGCAGGTGGGCGTGCGCTATCAGTCCTTACCCAAGCCCGCTGTGGTCCCCGATACGAGTGGAGCCGCGGCCGGCAATCCGCAGCTGCGCTTCGATGCACCCCCGCCCGCCATTCACGACTCCGGTTCCATTGGCGTGAAGTGGACGGTCCACGACGATAACGACGACCAGATGGTCTATTCGGTCTATTACCGCGGTGACGGCGAAACCCGCTGGCTGCTGCTGAAGGACGGCCTGACCGACAAGTTTTATTCCTTCGATGCCTCGCTGCTTCCGGATGGCGGCTACACGGTTGAGGTCGTGGCGTCGGATGCGCCCTCGCATTCTCCCGGCCAGGCGCTGACCTCGACCCGGGACAGCGCCCGCTTCGAAGTCGATACCACGCCACCCCGAATCGACGATCTCAAGGCCTCGGCGGAAGGCGGGCAAATCCACGTGACCTTCCACGCCAGCGATGGATTTTCAAACATCAAGCGAGCCGAATATTCGCTGGACGCGTCCGATTGGCAATATGTGGAGCCGGTGGGCCAGCTCGCAGATTCAAAATCCGCGAGTTATGACTTCCAGGTGGCGGTGCCTTCGGGCGGGAACCCGGGGTTGCCAAACACGCAGAAGATGTCTACCGAGCACGTTGTCGTAGTGCGAGTCTATGACCTCTTCGACAACATGAGTTCGGCGAAGACTGTGATCCGGAAGTAGGCGCATGGCGGATCAGCCGCTTATCTGATCGGCGTTCCGTAACTCCGGAAACGCCCACGCCCAAATTCCGATTACGACCAGCGTTCCCACGCCCCCCAGGACTACCGCCGGCACCGTCCCGAACCAGTGTGCCGTCAGCCCGGACTCGAATTCTCCCAGCTCGTTGGAGACTCCGATAAAGATCATATCCACCGCATTCACCCGCCCGCGCATTTCATCCGGCGTGGCCAGCTGAACCAGGATGGAGCGGATGATCACGCTGACCATGTCCGAGGCGCCCAGCAACAGTAGCGCCGCCAGAGAAATCGCCAGGCTGCGGGAGAGCCCGAAAATAATTGTGCACACACCAAATCCGGCCACGCACCACAACATGGTGAGGCCGGCGCGGCGGCGCAGAGGGCGATGCGCCACCAGGATCGCCATGGCCGTCGCTCCCACGCCGGGAGCGCTGCGCAGAAGCCCCAGTCCCCAGGGCCCAGTCTTCAGAATTTCGCTGGCATATACCGGAAGCAGCGCCACCGCTCCGCCCAGGAGGACGGCAAACATGTCGAGCGAGATCGAACCCAGCACCAGCTTGTGGCTCCAGATGTAGTGGAACCCGGCCAGGACGGTGTTCCAGGTGACCGGTTCCCGCGCCCGGGCCTGGGTCTGCAGGGTGATGCGCAGTGTGGAAACCACGGCTGCGATGCCGGTGGCCACGGCGGTGGCATACACAGCCGTAGGGCCGCGCGAAAGCGCGTACAGAAATCCGCCAACGGATGGTCCCAGGATGGTCGCTGCCTGGAAGATGCTGGCGTTCCAGGCCACCGCGTTGGGGAAATGTTCTTCCGGAACCAGTTGCGGCAGCAGCGCCCGGCTGACGGGAGCATTGAAGGCGCGCACCACGCCAATCAGCACCACCACCGCATAAATCAGGCGGACCGAATGGCTGCCGCGCCACGCGATGGCCCAGAGCAGCCCGGAAGACACGGCGAACCCGCAATAGCACAGCGTGACCAATTTGCGCCGGTCGAAACGGTCCGCCACATGCCCCGAGACCAGGAACAAAAGCATGCCCGGCAGAAACTGGGCCAGACCGATCAGGCCCAGGTCCAGCGGTCGCCGCGTGATCTCGTACACCTGCCATCCCACCGCGACCGACTGCATCTCCAGCGCAGCCACGATGAAAAATCGCGCCGTCTGGTAAATGGTGAAGTCGGGATAGCTGAATGCGATGCGGCCGGCGGGCAGCCTGCTTTCGGGCGACTTGGGCTCCGGAAGTCCGGGTGCGAGGGGTTCGGCCATCCTTATCTACTGTGCCATAAAATCGATTTCCTGTAGAGACAGAGCTAGCAGCGGCCGGCATGCGTCGGCACAACTTCCACCGCTATAATTCGGCGACGTGCTGATAATTTTCCGCACCTTCGCCTGGCTGGCCTGTGTGGTCTACGCTACCATCCCATCGTTTTGGCTGGTCATACATCCCCGAGCCAACTACTGGCGTGGGCGCAAGCGTTCCCCATATTACCTACTGTTATCGTTCTGGATCGCGATGTGGATCGCGGTGGGCTCGCTCACGGCTCCCTGGCGAAATCAGATGCTCTATGTGACCGCATGGACCTGGGTACCCGCAGCTTTCATCTTCGCCGCTGGATTCTGGATCTACAGGCGCGCCGGCACTGGCTTTAGTGCCGCCCAGCTCGGAGGCCTCCCCGAACTCCTCCCCGAACATCCGGAGCAGCGCCTGGTGACGTCGGGCATACGGGGCCGGGTCCGGCATCCGGTTTATCTGGGACATCTATGCGAGATGCTGGCCTGGAGCATCGGATCGGGGCTGTCGGTTTGTTATGGACTGACCGCATTCGCTCTGGTCACCGGCGCCGCCATGATCCAACTGGAAGATAAAGAACTGGAGCAGAGATTCGGCGAAGAGTACCGCGCTTACCGGCACAAGGTTCCCGCGGTGTTGCCAAGAATCAGCGATTGAATGGTTTCAGATTGCGCCTCGATGTGCGGGGCCCGGCCCGCTTGTGCGCGCGTCATCGCTATAATCGAATCCAGCTGCGGGCTGAAAGCTGACGGCCGAAAGCCAGCCGTGTCCTTCTATGCGCTTCGAATTCTTCATCGCCACTCGCTACCTGCGTGCCAAACGCCGCCAAGCCGTCATTGGCATCATCACAGGTATCTCCATCGCCGGAGTCGCGGCCGGAGTGGCCTCGCTCATCGTGGCCCTCGCCATCAATAACGGATTCCGCCAGGACCTGCAGAATCGACTGCTGGGATCGACCTCGCACGTCAATCTCTTGCGCATCGAGAGCGATGGTATTAAGGACTGGCGCCCACTGATGGATCGCTTGGCCACGCAGCCTCATGTGGTCGGCGTCGCGCCTGCGATTTACGAACAGGTGTTAATCTCACGCGGCCCGCGGGCCCGGGGCGCTGTTTTGAAAGGGATGATTCCGGCCGACGAGCGCAAAGTCAGCGACCTGCTCAATACGGTGACCATTGGTTCGCTGGACGCTTTGGATCAAGGGCCGTCAAATCAACCGGTAGAGCCCGCTCCTCCGCCCTCCGGCGCAAAGGCCCCTGGCGCTCCAGAGGCTCCGGATGATCTGAACTCAGTCCATGAACGTGTGGCCGCAATGCCACCCATCGTTCTTGGCAAGGACATCGCAGAAGACCTGGGAGCCACGCTGAACTCGGTGGTGCTGGTCACCAGTCCGCAGGGCGAACTCACTCCCTTCGGCCTGGTTCCAAAGTACAGCCGCTTCCGGGTGGTGGGGATTTTCAATTCCGGCTTCTTCGACTACGACAGTTCCTGGGCCTTCACTCGTCTCTCCGATACGCAAAATCTCGAAGGCCTGGGCGATCAGATTACCGTGCTCGAGTTCAAAGTGGACGACATTTACCAGGCGGGAAAAATTGCCCGGGAACTCGAACAGGCTGCCGGCAAAGGCTTCATGGCCACCAACTGGATGGAGCAGAACAAGGCCCTGTTCCGCGCCCTGCGGCTGGAAAGGCTGGTGACGTTCATCACTATCGGTCTGATTGTTTTTGTCGCCGCCCTGAATATTCTGATTTCACTCACCATGATGGTGATGGAGAAAACCCGCGATATCGCCGTGCTCATGTCCATGGGCACGCGCAAATCGCAAGTGCGCCGCCTCTTTATCACGCAGGGAGTTTTGATTGGCGTCATCGGGACCGTGATTGGGCTGGTCATCGGCTATGCACTCTCTTGGGTGGGAGGCCACTACCACCTGCTGTCGCTCGCGCCCGAGGTCTATTCCATCGACTACGTTCCATTCGCGCCGCGCGCTGTCGATGGCGCGCTGGTCGCCCTGGTGGCCATTGGGATTTCCCTGATCGCGACGCTCTATCCATCGTGGTCGGCGGCGCGCATTCTTCCCGCCGAAGCTCTCCGCTACGAGTGACCCTCGGCCAGATTGTGACCATCGTCATATCGTATTTAATGAAAATTGGGCTTAAGGTTCCCTTCATAGACGCTCCCCAAAGAGGGGGCAGGAGGTTTCCGCCCCGGTGTTCGTGCTTTAATGAGGGTGCAGCCCCGAAAGAAATTGTCTCTGGCGCGGCCGCAACCGCAGAGGAGACCGGGATTAGCTGAGAGCTAAAAGCTGACAAGCCAGAGCTGGCAGCTGGAAGCTGCGCTTTGAGCCGGGGAGACGCACTCTTGCATCTAATCGAACAGGAAACGATCCTGCGCGTCGAAGGTCTGAAGAAAGTTTTCCGCTCCGGCGAGTCGGATCTGGTGCTCTTTGAAAATTTGTCATTCCAGGTAGCCAGGGGGGAAATGCTGGCCATCGTCGGCGAGTCGGGCTCGGGCAAGAGTACCTTGTTACACATCCTCGGCGCTCTTGATCGTGCTTCTGCAGGTGACGTATACTGCGCCCACTTGCGATTGAGTTCGCTTTCGGAAGATGACGCGGCCGGGTTCCGAAACCATGAACTCGGTTTCGTTTGGCAGTTCCACTACCTGCTGCCGGAATTCACGGCACTGGAAAACGTGGCCATGCCGCTTCTGCTTCGGGGTTGTGCCCAGCAGAAGGCGGAAGGAGAAGCTTCGCGATGGCTGCACGAGGTGGGTCTGGAGCAGCGCTCGCATCATCGGGCGGGAGAGCTTTCCGGCGGTGAACAACAGCGTGTGGCTCTGGCCCGGGCGCTCATCACCCAGCCCAAGATTCTGCTGGCGGATGAGCCTACCGGAGATCTCGACAGCCGTACAGCGGACTCGGTTTTTGAATTGATTGCCCGGCTCCATCGCGACTACCAGCTGACCTCTCTTATTGCCACCCACAATTTTGCCTTCGCGCGCCGCTGCCATCGGGTGTTGCGTTTGCAGCGCGGGAAAGTGGAGGAGGTTGCGCCGGAGACGCTTTCCGGCTAGAGCTGACGGGAATTGGCAGAGTGCGGCCAGAGTTTCGAAACGGAAGGGCACAGGAGGAAGTGAAAGTCGGTTACCAGTTCACGGTTCTCAGTTCTCAGTTGGCGGAACGTTGCGCAGGGTACAGGGTTTGCTCGGGATGCCTTTGGTAACGGGAGCGGAGGTTCTACCGGCGCTTCCGGGCCATAGACGGGTTGGCAGGTAGATTGCAATAATGATGAGGACGGTTGGTTTCCCAGGGTTCGGGCCGTAAGCAGAAACCTCGGTCCTCAGTAGAGCCAAGGGGGTAGGGCTTTATGTTTGAACGTTATACGGAAAAAGCGAGGCGCGTCATCTTTTTTGCGCGCTACGAAGCTAGCCAGTTCGGGTCTCCTTATATTGAGACGGAGCACCTGCTGCTTGGACTGTTGCGCGAAGACAAAGCCCTGACCAATCGCTTTCTGCGTTCGCACGCTTCGGTCGAATCCATTCGCAAGCAGATCGAAGGGCACACCACGATCCGGGAAAAAGTTTCAACCTCGGTTGACCTGCCGTTGAGCAACGAATGCAAGCGGGTTCTGGCCTACGCTGCCGAAGAGGCGGAGCGTCTGTCGCACAAGCACATTGGCACCGAACATTTGCTTCTGGGTTTACTCAGAGAAGAGAAGTGCTTTGCGGCTGAGATTCTGCACGAGCGGGGTCTGAGGCTTTCTACCATTCGTGAGGAACTGGCACGCAGCAGCCAGGAGAAATCAGCCCCCCAACGTCAGCGTGAATCTTCACTGCTGAGCGAGTTTTCCCGCGACCTGACCCAGGCCGCCATGGACAACCAGCTCGATCCTTTGGTGGGACGCGAAGGCGAACTGGAGCGCGTGGTTCAGATTCTTTGCCGTCGCACCAAGAACAACCCAGTCCTGATCGGTGAGCCCGGTGTGGGCAAGACGGCCATTGTGGAAGGGCTGGCGCAGCGCATCGCCGATGGCGAAGTCCCGTCGTTTCTGGCGGATAAACGCATCCTGGGCCTGGACCTTTCCCTCATCGTCGCGGGCACCAAATATCGCGGCCAGTTCGAAGAGCGCCTGAAGACCATTATGAAGGAGCTGATGGAATCCCAGAACTCCATCATCTTCATCGATGAGTTGCATACCCTGGTGGGCGCAGGCTCCGCGGAAGGCTCGTTGGACGCGGCCAACATCCTGAAGCCGGCATTGTCCCGTGGTGAGATCCAGTGCATCGGAGCCACCACCCCGGGCGAGTATCGCAAATCGATCGAGAAAGATCGCTCGCTGGAGCGCCGCTTTCAGGCGGTAAAAGTTCCGCCGCCGGATGAAGTTAACGCCACCAAGATTCTGTTCGGGATCAAAGACCGGTACGAGAAGTTCCATGCCGTCACTTACACCGACGAGTCCATCAACTTCGCAGTCTCGCACTCGAACCGCTATATTCCGGACCGGTTCCTGCCGGACAAGGCGATTGACCTGATTGATGAAGCTGGGGCGCGGGTAAAGCTGCGCCAGACTTCATTGCCCGAGGAGATTACCGAAGTCCAGAAGCGTATCAAGTTCATCGTCCATCGTATGGAGAACGCCATCGCGAACCACGAGTTCGAGAAGGCGCGCTTCTATTCGGACGAGGAACGCAAGGAGCGCGAGAACCTGCGCGCTCTTCGCGAAAAATACCACCTCGATGAATCCTCCACCGGCGTTGTCGGTCGGGAGGACATCGAGGACGTGGTATCGCGCTGGACCGGCGTGCCTATTACCTCGATTAAAGAGGAAGAGTCGGCCAAGCTGTTGCGCATCGAAGAAGAGCTGCACAAGCGGATCATTTCGCAGGACAAGGCGATCATCGCGCTGGCCCGCGCCATCCGCCGCAGCCGCGCTGGCCTGAAGAGCCCGAACCGGCCGATCGGCTCGTTTCTGTTCCTCGGTCCCACCGGCGTGGGCAAGACCGAAGTCGCCCGTACTCTGGCGCAATTCATGTTCGGCAGCGAGAAGTCGCTGGTCCGCTTTGATATGTCCGAGTTCATGGAAAAGCACTCGGTCTCGAAGCTGATCGGCTCGCCTCCGGGATACGTCGGCTACGAAGAGGGTGGACAGCTTACCGAGCGGGTGAAGCGCGCACCGTATTCGGTTGTCCTGCTGGACGAAGTTGAGAAGGCGCACCCGGATGTGTTCAACATCCTGTTACAGGTATTTGAAGACGGCCAGCTCACCGACGGCCTCGGGAATACAGTCGATTTCAAGAACACGATCATTATCATGACCTCGAACATCGGCGCCCGGCATTTGCAGAAGCGCGAAGGCCTGGGCTTCCAGTCGACCAATGAGGACATGATTTCGAGCAAGGTCGAAGATCTGGTCAAGGGCGAAGTAAAGCGCACCTTCAATCCGGAATTCCTCAACCGCCTGGACGAGATCATTCTGTTCACGGCGCTGAGCGAACAGGACCTGATCCAGATTCTGGAGTTGATGGTCAGCCTGTTGAACCAGAACCTGGCCCAGAAATCGATCACGGTTACCGTGACCGACGAGGCCAAGAAGTGGATCCTGAACCAGACGCTGGGCGATCGCAGCTATGGCGCGCGTCCTCTGCGGCGGGCGCTGCAGAAGTACATCGAAGACCCGCTGTCGGAAGCGCTGATCCAGGGTACGATCACTACCCGGCCGGCATTCATCGAAGTCTTTCTGGAGGGCGAGAAGCTGTATTACCGACCGGTGGACTCGGAGAAGACCGAGGGCGTGTTGCTGTACGAGAATTAAGGCAGCTGTCAGCTGTCAGCCGTCAGTTTACGCTGGCGGCTTTATTTTCTTTGCGAACTTTGCGGAGTGTCTTTGCGCTCTTTGCGCTCTAGGTGTTTTTACCGCAAAGGGCGCCAAGGAAACCGCGCGAAGGACGCAAAAAGACTCTTAAGAACCATGGAACTTGTACTCTATTCATCTCTCTGGTGTTCCGACTGCCGGGCGGCCAAGCGCTTCCTGCAGGGGCATAACATTCCATTCAAAGAGGTTGACGTCGAAAGCACACCCGGGGCGGCCGCCGAAGTGGTCGCCGCGACGGGAAAACGGGCCCTTCCTCAGTTTGTCATCGACGGCGAGTGGGTCCAGCCCTACCGCCCGGGTGAGGGGTTTCTATATGAGGAAATGTCCCAACGCCTGGGTATCAAAGAACTCTAAGACCACCCGTACATCACCTTCCGTACCCTAGAAGACACCGCCTTCAGGCCGCAAGATAGTAGGCCACAGGTTTGCCCGGCGGACAGGCATTCCCCTCCCCCAATTTGCCCGCCCGGCGGTCAGTTCAGGCCATGGTCGAGAGCCATCATTCATCGGAAGAAGAGCCGGTTTGCACTGCCTGGGCACGGCTGGTGGAAGTCGTGCTGGGTTTGTTCCTGCTGGTCGGGACCGGCGTCATGGCCCACTACTACGCGCCACCCGCCCCGCTTCCGATACCAGTGCCGCCCCGTCCTGCGCTTACCAATGACCATCAGGACGAACTTCGCCAGCTCACCCGTGACGTAGATGAACTAAAGCAGGAGCAGGCGATGCCTGCACTGGTCCTGAACCGATATCGCAATTCAATCTGTTACATCTACGGCGTTTACCACGTTTCGATGCCTGGACGCAGGCCCGCTCTGCGCGCCCGCATTTCGGGCACCGGCTTTGTGGTTGCCGAAGGGTTATTGGCCACGAATCGCCACGTTGCGGAGCCCTGGTACGGAGATTCCGAAGCGGATGCCCTGATCAGCAGGGGGGCCAAGCCGGAGCTGGAAAAGCTGGTGGCCTTCTTCCCGGGCTTCCCGCTGCCCGTCGATATCACTCCCCTGGTGCTGAGTGCGAGCGGCGACCTGGCAGTGCTTCACGTCGAAAATTCGCAGGCCATCAGCCGCCTTCGTCCTCTGCCGCTGGCTGGCCGAGCTTCGAATCCGGGGGAATTGGTCGCGGTAGTCGGCTATCCCATGGGCGTGCTGGGCATGGTCGCAAAATCGCCTCCAGCCGTGTACGAACGACTCGCCTATCGCCGCGATGACATCGGCGCGGCCAACGAACTGGCAGCGCTCTCGCTGATCCGTCCATCGGCCACCTGCGGCCACCTGGGAGACGTCGTCGGCGACAAGCTGATCTATGACGCCCCCACCGCCCACGGCGGCAGCGGCGGCCCGGTATTCAACTCGCAAGGCCAGGTAATCGGTATCAACGAAGCCTACATCGATGGCTTCTCGGGCGGCACTCTGGGCGTGTCTGTACAAGCCCTCCGTCCCTTGATCGCGGCGGCACAGAAGAGGGTCAGTGCCGGCACGCAGCCCCAGACGAAACTGCCGAACTAGTCAGTCATCTCTCACTCTTGCACTCTTATTCCGCGTTCTCGCTGACCCGAGGCGGAGCGCCGAACCGGAGCAGTGATGTTCCCGAGAGTCGGCTGGGTTCCGACATTTCCTGCATGAGTTCCCAGTTCTTGGTCTTCAGAATGTCAAAGGCGGTCAACATGCCTGCCAGTTCACCGGTTTCATGGTTCAGTACGAGGGCGTGGCCATAGCCCCCGGCCAGAAAGCGCTCCGCTACGTTGTGCACAACTTCATGGCTGTAGGCTACGGGAAATTCCTTGCGTGCGAGCGAGAACGCGGTCGCGTCCGGGGTCGAGTGCATCAAGTCCTGGCGGTAGAGCAGCCCGATGACATGTTCCTTCTCGTCTACCACCGGCACGCATTCGTGTCCCAGGACGGCGGGAAGAAAGTCCAGAGCTTTCTGGCCGGCGCGCACTGTGTCGGTGCCCGCGCTCATGATGTCCCGCACCCGCAACATCTTCATGGGATCAATCTCATAGGCGTCCGGCACCAGATGTCCCCGGCGCACCAATCGCTCGGTGTTGATGGTATTGCGCATGAAGAAATGGACCGCCAGGTCGGCGACCACCGCGACCAGGAACACCGGCAGAATCGCGTTGTAGGCCCCGGTCACTTCCAGCATGAACAGAATGGCGCTGGGAGTAGCGCGGTACAGGCTGCCGAACAATGCCGCCGTGGCCACCATGCCGTAAATTCCGATGGTGGAGGCATTCGGCAGAAGCAGATGTACCAGGGACCCGAAGGCGGCGCCCAGACTGCCTCCGATCATGAGCGCGGGAGCGAAAGTGCCGCCCGATGCGCCAGAGCCCAGCGCGACGGCAAACGCCACCAGCTTGGCGGCGCCCACGCCGAACAGTAGGGACAAGGGATGCGGCCGCGAAAGCAGGTCGGCGATGACGGAGTACCCGGTTCCCAAGACTTGGGGATAGAAAATAGCGATGATGCCGACCAGGAGGCCGCCCATTGCCGGCGCCAGCGGGAACCAGATTTTCAGGTGCTCGAAAAAGTCTTCACAAATATACAGAGCCCTGGTCATCAGCCAGGCC
>JBOGLD010000135.1:0-36960 GCA_050745885.1 Terriglobales bacterium | reverse complement strand
CCCCAAACGCTGCCGCACGAGCGGGACGCTCGCGCCTACATCTTTCCGCAGCGGCTCAACAAGAATCGAGTCATCGTCTAAACTCAGAAGCACAATGAACCGGCAAGAGCCTGCTCTACTGGATTTGCAGAATATCTGTGTGATGCGCGGACAGAAGATTGTGCTGGAAGATTTCAGCCTGGTCATCCGCGGTGACGAACATGTGGCCATCCTGGGCCCGAACGGCTGTGGCAAGTCCACTCTGATCAAGACCATCACGCGGGAATGCTATCCCGTGGCGCGGGACGGCTCTTCGATGACCATCCTGGGGCAGGACCGCTGGGATGTCTTCGAGCTGCGTTCGCTGCTCGGGATTGTGTCGAACGATCTTCTTTCCAAAAGCTCCGGCGAGGCTTCCGGACGCGATGTGGTCTTGTCCGGCTTCTTCAGCAGCGCTCGCATCTTCCCTCATCACGTGGTCGATCCCAGGCATCGACAGTTGGCCGACGCCGCCCTGGCGCAGCTGGAAATATCGCATCTGGCGGAGCGTCCGGTATGTGAAATGTCTTCCGGTGAAGCGCGGCGTGTGCTCATCGCCCGCGCCCTGGTGCACAAGCCGCGGGCCCTGTTGTTCGATGAACCGAGCAACTCGCTGGACGTCTTTGCCCGGCACAGTTTGCGTCAAGGCATGAGTTCACTGGCGAGAGCCGGCATTGGAATCATCCTGGTCACCCACGATCTTTCCGATTTGATTCCGGAAATCGAGCGCGTGCTCCTGATGTCAAACGGCCGCATCATCGCAGACGGGCCAAAAGATGAGATGTTGCGGCCGGATCGTCTGGAAGGTTTGTTCAAAACCAGGGTGGAAGTGGACCAGCGCAACGGCTACTACCACCTGTGGTAGAGACGACATGGTGTCATCGAACGGGCGTTAATTGTCAAAGGCAGTTTCTCAGATCTCAGTGAACGAGTTCTCAGCCTTGCGCACCACGACCCAGTCCGGCGGCGATCTTCTTGAGCTCGACCGACCAGGTGCCATCGGCGGTTTTCTCCGGTGGCGCAAAGTCTCGCAGACCGAGTTCCAGGCCACCGTACTCCGGGTGATCGTTGTAGTCGATGGTGTAAGCGATATCGAGCGCATCGCCGACGATCAGGCCCGCCTTCTGACAGCGTTCCGCCATGCGCCAGCCCAAAGCATCGAAAGTGACGGCGTTGCGCCAGGCGCCGTCTGTCGCTTGCCGGTTGTTCGTGGCTTGGCGCACCTCGCTGCGGCGCAGAGCGGCTGAATCGGGATCGCAGCGCGGAGTGGTCAGGATAGCAATATCTGGCCCGCTGGGGACGTGCGACAACGACCCCACCGCAGGAGCCAGCTTCAGCTTTATGTGCTTGTCCTTAATGATGCGCGGAGAGGCCATGAGGCGCACCGCGCGGGCCGCAAAAACGGGTTGCGGATTGCCCACGCCAAAAGGTTCCAGCCTCTGCAGGAGGTGGAAGAACTCGGGTGTCACTTGATCCAGCGACAACTCGGCATCGAAGTTGAGCGCGGGCTCGAAGTCGGCAAGCGTTAGACGGGCCCGCGCGTATTCGTCGAGACGGGCCCGCAGTTCCGGAAGATTTGCCGTGGGCAACGAGAAGCCGACCGCGTGAGCGTGTCCACCGTAACGTGTGAACAGGCCGGCGCATGACTCCAACGCATTCAGCAGGTGAAACGCAGGGATCGATCGGCCCGAGCCGTGGGCATCTTCACCATCCCGCGAAATCACCAGCGCCGGACGTCCATAGCGCTCCACCACCCGAGTGGCGGTAATTCCAATCACGCCGCGGTGCCAGCCTTCGCCATCGATCACCATGCAGAAAGCTTCGCGCCGCTCCGGCTCTTGCTCAATCTGCAATTGGATGGACTGCAAAATACGGCGTTCTTCCTCTTGCCGGTCGCCGTTGAGCTGATCAAGCTTGTCTGCAATCTCGCGAGCCCGGACCGGGTCTTTCACGCTGAAAAGTTCAATGATGTCGCGGGCCACGTCCATGCGGCCGGCGGCGTTGATGCGGGGCGCGATGCGGAATGCGACCTCACCGGAGGTGAGCGGGCGGCCAGGGCCCAGTTGCGCGACTTCGAGCAACGCTTTAAGGCCCGGATTCACCGGCGACCGCAGACCTTCCAATCCCAACCTGGCGAAGACCCGGTTTTCTCCCGTGAGCGGCACGGCGTCGGCGATGGTCGCGATGGCCACGATTTTCATGAACGACTTCAACAGCCGGGTCCGGTCATTTTCCGGAATCCTGCGCTCGATCAGTCCCTGGGCCAATTTGAATGCGACGCCCGCGCCGCACAGTTCCTTGCACGGATAAGCACAGCCTGACTGATTAGGATTCACCACAGCCAGCGCGACCGGAATACCCTGCGGACCGGGGAGGTGGTGATCCGTGACGATCAAATCCACGCCCAGCCGCCGGGCGGTGTCGGCCGGAGCAAACGCGCGGATGCCCATGTCCACGCTGATGATGAGCTTGATGCCGGAGGCCGCGGCCTGCTCGATGACATCGTCGCGCATGTCGTAGCCGTCGCGGATACGGTGTGGAACGTGAAATTCAGCCGCGCCGCCGCAGAGCTCAATGGCGGTCTTGAGCACCACGATCGCCGTCGTCCCATCCACGTCGTAGTCGCCATAGATCAGGATCGGCTCTTTGTTCTCGATGACAGCTTCGATCCGGTCGACTGCCGCCTTCATGCCCGCCATCAAATAAGGCGAATGCAAATGAGAAAGTTCCGGCGCCAGGAAACGCTCTGCGGCTGCGGCCTCGGTGATGCCGCGCATCACCAGCAGGCGGGCGAGAGTCGAGGCAATTTGCGGATCTTTCAGGCCAAGCGATGGTTGAGAACTCAATTCCGACGCGAGATTTGCAACAGCATTAGAGTCGGCGATCTTCAAATCCCAACGCATAGGCGTGACAATTCTGGACTTCTGGAAGGACTTTTACAGTTGTGGGTCTCTTTGCGTTCTTAAAAGCTTAACCGCAAAGGTCGCAAAGGAGACGCAAAGGTCGCAAAGATGCAAATCTACTGCGCCCGATCAGGTTTCGTCGTCCTGGTCGGGTTCGTCGATGGGGATTCCGCCAAAGTCTTCCGACAATTCCAGCAGACGCTGGTAGTGGTCGTACCAGTCGGTGGAAGCTTCGTAAACCATCATGATGCCCTGGTGGGCGAAGCCGAGTTGAACGAACCCGGTCTTGCCGATGTAGGTCCGCAGCCAGCGCGCCTCATCCACGTCTTCGTCGTTGGTGAACTCGGCGTTGCCCAACCGTTCGATCATCTGGTCAAGCTCCTCCGGGCGCAGCGTCCACGAGTCCATGGTGAGGAAGGGCGCGGCCGCCGCCTTGGCCAGTTCCACGAAATCCTTCCAACTGTCAGGATTGTCCTCGGTTTTCCAGACCACGCTCTGCACTTCTTCATAATCGACATAGCCGTGAAAACGGCGCATGCCGTGGCCCTCGATGAAGGCGATCATGTCGTCCTTGAGGACGGCCAGGTTGTCGGGAGCAGGAGACATTTATTCTGCATTGTATCCCTGAATTCGTTCGTTTGTCGTCGGCAAGACGTCGTTGGAATTCGTGGTTGGCCGTTGGTCCTTGGTCATTGGCCGTTGGTCCTTGGCCGTTGGCCGTTGGCCTTTGGCCTTTTGGTCCTATACACCAGCCTCTGTCCTCACAACCAAAAACCAACGAGCCGAAGACCAACGACCAAAGGCCAACGACCAAACCCTGTGCTACACTACCTGTTTCACAGACTACCTTCGATCCGCGCTATGCTTCTTTCCAAAGAATATGTGGGCTACCTGGCCCGCGAAGTCACCAAAAAGCTGATTGCTGGCGGGCATATCGAAACCAAGGCCGTGCCTGCGGTCACGGAGAAGGTTCATGCCGCGATGCTCGAGGAGTTGTCGCTCGAAGATCGCATCAATGACGAGGTGCGCGTCATTCTCGAGGCTTATTCCGAGGAGATGCGACGCACCGGCGCCAACTATCAGGAGATGTTCCGCAAGGTCAAGAGCGAACTGACCCGCAAGTACAAGGCGGTGCTGTGAGACTCAGCCGGGACAAAGTGAATAAGGTTGCGCACGTGGTCGCCGACGCCCTGGCTGAACTCGACGCCGTGGATTTCGTCGAAGATCGAAACACCATCCGGCTCGAAGTACGCAAGATTCTCGAAGACCTGCTGAACCAGGAAGCCCGAATCGACCAAAGCGCCCGCTTGAAGATCGAAAACCAGAAACGCACGATTCTCGAAGGCAGCCAGGAGTGGGACATCCTGTACCGTAAGTACTACAACGAAGAAGTAAAGAAGCTGGGAATATAGGGGCTAGTCGTTGGTCGTTGGTCGTTGGTCGTTGGTCCTTGGTCGTTGGTCCTTGGTCGTTGGTCCTTGGTCGTTGGTCCTTGGTAGTTGGTCGTCAGACTTTCCTGCGCTCGCACCTTCAGTGCACCCTTCTGGATTCTTCCGTCGGCGACAAAAGAGTGCTACACCTTGGCGACCTTTGCGGACACTCTTTGCGCCCTTTGCGGTTAAAAAGCCCTACAGCCGCTGCCGCCGCCCGAGCACCAAAAATATAGTCAGCCCCCAACCGTCTCGGGCTAGGATAGTGGCGTTAGCTCTCGCCATGAGTCAGATCTCCCAAATCGGCAGCCTGGTAAAACAGGCCGCGCACGAAGCCGGATTCGAACTGGCCGGGGTCGCTCCCGTTCGCGAGTTTGACGAATTGGACCGCTTTCGGGAGTGGGTGGCGGCGGGACACGCAGGAGAAATGAAATACATGGAGACCCGCAACCCGTCGGGTTCTCTGCAGCGGGCATCGCTGCGCGCAACAGTGCCGTGGGTGCGCAGCGTAATCGTGTGCGCCATTAACTACAACACTGCCCACCCTTACTCAACCCAGGTGGATGATCCACAGCGGGGATGGATTTCGCGCTATGCCTGGGGACTGCAGGATTATCACGAAGCAGTACTAAACCGGTTGCGGGCCGTGGAGAGCAAGCTGCGTGATGCAGCCGCCGAATCACAAACCAGGGAACTGCAAACGCGCTGCTACGTGGACACGGGACCGGTGGTAGAGCGCGTCTACGCCAAATACGCGGGGATTGGATGGGTGGGAAAGAATACTTGCATCATCAACCAAAACCTGGGATCGTGGCTTTTTTTGGGCGTAATCCTGACATCGCTCGAGCTCGAACCAGACCTGCCCGCGCCCGACCGCTGCGGCAGTTGCACGCGCTGCATCGATGCCTGCCCAACTAATGCGCTGGTCGCTCCCTATCAACTGGATTCGAATCGCTGCATTTCGTACCTGACCATTGAAAAGCGCGGGTCCATCGCCGAGGAGATGCGTCCCGGCATGGGTCACGAGGTTTTTGGTTGCGACATCTGCCAGGACGTGTGTCCCTGGAACCGCAAAGCTCCAGCCACCCGCGCCGCCGCATTTCAGCCGCGGGAAGGGCTGGTCAATCCCGCGCTGGAATGGCTGGCGGAGATGACCGCGGAAGATTTCCGGAAAAAGTTTCGCCGATCCGCGGTGCGACGCGCGAAGCGCAGCGGCTTACGCCGAAACGCGGTGATTGCCATGGGCAACAGCGGCGACCACCGCTTTGCACCGTTACTGGAGAAGCTGAAAGCGGATGAGGATCCAGTTGTGGCAGAGAGTGCCGGGTGGGCAGCCAGAAGGCTCTTGGGCGAATCGCCACGAACCACGTAGGGATTCCCCCGGCGGCGGCGTGGTAGCATCCTTTATTCGGCCGGTTTGATCATGCCCAGCGTTGGTTCTGTCGTGCGACGCCTCCTCGCCGCTGTACTGTTTCTGGTTCTAGCGCCTTCCGCCGTCATGCTCGCGCGCAGCTCTGAACCCAAGTGGATAAGGGTAAATTCCGCTCACTTCTCCGTCCTCACCGATGCGGGTGAAAAGAAAGGCCGGGAAGCCAGTCTGCGTCTGGAGCAGATGCGCGAAGTCTTTGCCCAACTCTTCCTGAAGACCAAGCTGCAGTTGCCCGAACCACTGGATGTGATCGCGCTGCAGTCGGACGAAGAATACATTCGCGTAGCGCCGCTGCGAAAGGGCCAGCCCACTTCGGCTCCCGGGTTTTTTTTGCCGGGAGAGGACCGCAACTACATTGTCCTCGATCTTGCCGCCGACGACAGCTGGCGGGCGGTGTCTCACGATTTTGCGCGTCTGTTTCTGAGCTTCAACTATCCTCCCACCCAGGAATGGTTTGACGAAGGCTTTGCCCAATATTTCTCCAGCCTGCGCCTGAGCGACACGCAGGTGCAAATCGGCGGCGACCCCACCCAGAACCAGCCCTGGAACCACGCGCTTCCGGGCCAATCCCCGGCCGACACTAACCCGCCCAAATCGTTTCTAGAGTTGCTGAACAGCCGGTGGTTGTCCATCCCGGAGTTGTTCACCATGCGCTCAGGGCCTTCGGGATATCCTGCAATGTTTTACGCGCAGTCGTGGATCGTAATGCACTATCTGCTCCACCAGAACAAATTATCCGAGGCCGGGGCTTATTTCGGGCTGGTGCAGATTCGGAAAGTGCCGGTCGAAGAAGCCATCCAGCAGGCCTTTGGCATGAGCGCCGCGCAACTCGAACAGGGAGTGAAAGATTACTTTCATTCCTTTGCCGCGGCGCCGGTCCAGGCCAACACCAAGCCGGGTGCGGCCGGGGGCCAGGTAAGCCAGTTTCCCGCTGCGGTTGGACCTCTCGATGTCGGCGCCAGTATCCAGGATCTAACCGCAGGCCAAGCGCAAGCGCTGGTGGCGGAAATGGCGGTGCGCATGCCCGAACACCGCGATCAAGGCGAGAAAGATCTCGAGGCGGTCATCGCCGATCCCAAGACCGATAACGTGATCGCGCACCGCGCCATGGCCTGGGTGCGCATGGAGAGAAAGGAATTCGACGAGGCAAACCAGGAATTGGCCAGAGCGCGGGAACTCGACAGCCGCGATACCTGGACCCACTACTATCTGGCACTGGTTAAATTTCGCGCCGCCCAGTTGAGCGGGAAACCGATCGAGGGCGTGTCCAACATGATTCAGGATCTGATATTCGTGGTCGATAAAGAGCCCGACCTTGCCGAGGCCCACAACATGCTCGCCGTGGCCAGGCTCCAGGGCGGTGGAGTTCATTCGGCGACCGAGTCGATACGAGTGGCGATCCAGCTTAGTCCGCGCAACCAACAGTATCTGCTCAACCTGGCCCAGATTGATCTGGCCGGAAAGAAGTGGGACGACGCCACGGCTCTGCTCGACCGCCTCAAAGACAGCGCCAGCCCGGCAATCGCGCAAACCGCCAGAAAAAGAATGGAAGACCTTCCCACCCTGAAGAAGTACGGCGTCTTGCCTCAGCAGAACGTGGCGGCGGCGCAGAGCGCTCCGCCGACTGCCGCGGAGCCGGTGGCGGAGAATGCGAACTCCAGTCAAAGCGAAGCGAGCCCGCCGGAGCCCGTGCTGGACCGGCGCAAAGTGCAATTCGTCAGAGGAAAGCTGCTGCGCGTGGACTGCAGTCAGAATCCGGCGGCGATTTTGACCGTCAGGGCAGGCTCCCGCACCCTGCGATTGCGCACCGACAACTACAAATCATTGCTCCTGGTGGGAGCGGACGAATTCTCATGCGACTGGGCGGACCGCACCGTAATCGCGAATTATAAGGCCGGCGGAAAAGCCGACGGCGATTTGGTCTCGGTCGAAGTTCAGTAGGACTGCGCCAAGTGCCGCACATAACAAACCCTCTCAGGGGAAGCTGAGAGGGCTCGCAGTGGTCGAAACTGGGACTGTTTTATTGCACCCTCACCACATTACCTGCCTGAAAGCCCTTCGGACCCTTGAGCAGATCGAATTCCACCGTTTCGCCTTCGTTCAGTGTGCGATAACCATTCTCCTGGATGGCGGAGAAATGAACGAAAACGTCCTCCCCGGTAGAGCGCTGGATAAAACCGTATCCCTTGGCCCCATTGAACCACTTTACTGTGCCCTTCTCTCTCACAAAGAACTCCTTTCGCCTCTCCTCTGTAATTTAACTTTCGCATCCTCCGTGAAGCGCATGCTCCTCTACTGACCCCCTTCAAAGGAAACGAAAGCACAGCCGGCCGGTGCTTCCTGAAAACCCCGCCCACAAAAAAGCTCCGTCAGCTCAGGCCGTGGCAGAAACCACGGCACAAACTTTTCGGAGCCATCGTGCTGGCGCGACTTATGACTACAGGACACAGACCGTCTACCCCAAAGCGACAGACTCGTTGCCCAAATTGCAGGGCAGCGAGCAGAAGATAATATTCACGAACGTCATTCCTGGCAAGAAAAGAAATGTGAAGCGTGAAACGATTGAATGTGAGGATTGGCGGCCACGGACGGAGCCCCGGAAAAACAGAGAAGAGCGGAATGTCCTTCCGTGCCATCGGGTAAATTGCAACTGTCTGATAGGATTGGGGAAAATGCTTGATGACCAGCAGTCAAGGTCGGCGAACCCGCCGCCTCCGGCAATCCGTCCAGTAGCCCCTTCCCGGCCAAAAGACCGCACCCCGGGGTTGGTCAGTTCCACGGTGAAATATCTGTTACGCACCGAGGTACATACGTTTGCCTTTTCCGTGGCGGCCAATGCCATCCTGTCCTTTTTCCCTTTTGTGCTCCTGCTCATGACCCTGATCCGGCACGTATTTCACTCTCGGGTGATGAATGACGTGGTGGTGCAGCTGCTGCGCGACTTCCTGCCCGCCGGGCAGGACTTCGTGATTCGCAATCTGAATGCTCTGGTCGACGCGCGCAATCGTGCGCAGCTGGCTTCACTTGTCATTTTGCTGTTTACTTCAACCGGAATCTTCATGCCGCTCGAAGTAGCTTTGAACCGCATCTGGGGGTTCCCCAATAACCGATCCTATTTCGGCAACCAACTCATATCGCTTGCGCTGACGTTTATTTGCGGGGGCCTGGCCCTGCTTTCGATTGCGTTGACCGCCGGGAATATCGGATTCCTGGAAAGTTCGTTGCGCAGCCACGGGCCCTTTGTGGTCCGGCTGGGCGGTTTTCTGATGATGAAGGCGTTCGCCGTCTCCGCCAGTATCGCGATTTTCTTCCTGATCTACTGGGTATTGCCCAACGGCAAGGTGCCGGCCCGGGCCGTGCTTTCCACAGCCGTGATTATGGGACTGATGTCCGAAGCCTTGAAGTACGCCTACATCATGGCCTTGCCCCGGCTGAATTTGCAGGAGGTCTACGGCCCGTTTGCTCTGTCGGTGAGCCTGATGTTCTGGGCATTTCTTACCGGTTTGTTGATGCTGACAGGGGCGCACCTGTCGGCCCGGGGGCACATTCGGCGAGCTTCAAGGCGGGCGTGAGCATTGTGTTCGTCTGTCACACGCCGCTGTGACGGCTGATACATCTTGCCGCTTCTTTTGTCTTTAGCATCGCTTGTACTCCCCGTCCCAACTGGTCTCGTTTGAAACGAGGCTCTGCCATGCGGTTTGCCGTTCGGCAGCTCCCTGCGCTGGGGCTGGCGTTGATTTCATGGTCTGCCACCGGACAGAATCCTTCCGCCAAACCGTTGTCTCCTATGCTCTCCGGCCTGGGGCAGTTGACCCGCGGTTCGGGCTACATTTTCGATGGCACGGTCATGTCCGTGGAACCGATGGCCCAGGACCAAACCAACGGCGTGGCCATGGTCCAAATCACCTTTCGCGTGGAACAGGCCATTCGTGGAGTTCGTGGCGGGCAGGTACTGGTGATTCGGGAATGGGCTGGCCTATGGAATTCCGGGGAACGCTACCGTCGCGGCGAGCGCCTGCTCTTGTTTCTCTACAGTCCCAGCAAATTGGGCCTCACCAGCGCGGTCGGCGGCCCGCTAGGCCGCTTCACCGTGGACTCCGGCGGAAATGCAGTGTTTGAAAAAGGCCGCCTTCCGGCCCTGTCGTTCGATCCCGCCTCACAAGCCCAGTTGCGCCAGAAGAACCGGGTGAATGCTCGCGCCTTGGCGTTGGCCATCCAACGCCAGGACCCGGAGTAGATTATGGAACGCAGGGCGGGCCAACGGCGGCCACACCGATTGGGCGGGATGGTTTCTTGCCTACTCCCGGTGCTGGCCATCGAACTTCTCCTGCCTGCCGTGCTGCCGCAATGGTTGCATGCGGGCGGCCCTCGTACGATTGCCGGAAGCAGCTACTTCGATCCCGCGGTCAAGGGTACTCCACTAACCTGGAGCCAGGGCGTCATCAGCTACTACACGGATCGGGGAAACCTGAGCCCGCTGCTTCCCGCGGCGAGCGCCGACGCCTTCGTGGCTGATGCTTTCAGCCGATGGACCTCGATTCCAACCGCGGCAGTCTCGGCGGTGCGGGCCGGTCAACTGGCCGAAGATGTAAGCGGCGCCAACGTGAGCGCGACAACGCTGCCCGTCGACATCCTGCCTTCGGCAAAAGGTTTCCCGGTTGCTATCGTCTACGACGCCGACGGCGCCGTCACCAATGCCTTGCTCGGTCAGGGCGCCGGCAGCGCGGGATCCTGCTTCAGCAACGCGGCCTACGGCGGCGTGGACAGCTTCGGTAGCGACGGTCACCTGCAGCATGCGTTGGTGATCGTGAACGGAATCTGTGCCCAGACGGCGGAACAGTTGCCCGACGTGGAGTATCGCCTGGTTCGCGTGTTGGGACGAGTGCTGGGGCTCGATTGGTCGCAGACCAACGTCAACGTTTTCACCCGGACCCCGATCACCACCTCCGCCGATTACGCCGGGCTCACCATCATGCATGCCATGGATCCGATCAATTGCGTTCCAATTTCCCTCTGTTATCCCGACGCTGACCAGCCCAAGATGGACGACCGTGCGGCCCTTTCACGCCTGTACCCAGTCACGGCGCAAAACCAGGCATCGTTTCCCGGCAAGCAATTGTTTTTAGAAAACACCGCGCACGTCCACGGGACGGTGTATTTTGCTGACGCCAACGGCCAGCCGGCACAGCCCATGCAGGGCGTGAACGTCGTCGCGCGCTGGCTTGATCCCGCCACCAGCCAGCCTTCCCGAACTTACACGGCGGCTTCAGTTTCAGGCTTTCTGTTCCGGGGAAACGCAGGCAACTCCGCCACCGGGTTCAACGACAGTTCAGGACAAGCGCTGGATCGCTTCGGCTCCGACGATCCCGCGGTTGAGGGATTTTTTGATCTGTCCGGGCTGGAGATTCCGAATGACGCCAGCAGCGCGCAATACCAGTTGAGTGTGGAGGCGCTCGATCCCACGTGGTCGCAGCCGGTAGGGCCGTATGGGCCCTGGCAGGTGCTGCCCTCCGGTACTTTCCAACCTTTGATCGTGACCGTGACCAAGGGTGGCGATCTGCAACAGGATGTTCTGATGCAGGAAAGCGCGCAGCAGGTCCGGGGTTGGTTCGAACCTACCTCGTTTGCCGCGCCCGCAGCTCTGCCGCCTTCGGGAGACTGGCTCGGGACCCTCAGCGGCTCGGGCAAGGCCGACTATTTCTGGTTCGTCGCACAGTCCGACCGCACTTTGTCGGTAGAAGTGACGGCGCTCGACGAGGCCAAATCTGCTTCTCTGGTAAAAGCACAGCCGGTCATCGGCATGTGGGCGTTGGCCGACCAAGGCACGGTTCCCGCGCCTGCCAACACCGGCCTGGCTTTCAACAGCAGCAATCCCGGCATGACGCGACTCGACGCAACCCTCCAGGCCAGTACCGCGTTTCGACTGGGAATCTTCGACTACCGGGGCGACGGACGCCCCGACTATGGCTACCACGGCCGCATCTTCTATGCTGACAGCGCGCTCCCGGCGCGAGCTCGCGCGGACGGCGGCACTGCGATCACGGTGCAGGGCATGGGCTTCCGGTCCAATACCACGGCCACGCTCGCGGCCGTAAATGTGCCGGTGCTGGCGGCGGCCGCGGACCATGTGATCGTGGCGGCGCCCGCCATGGCCGATGGGTTGCAAAATATCGCTCTACGAGACCCGGCCACCGGCGCCTCATCGACGATGACTCACGTCCTCACTTATGGCGCCGGACCCACTGACAGCATCAAGCTGGTCCAGGGATCGAACCCGGCCACGCCGGTCGGGGGGCAAGCACCCAATCCGATTCGGGTGCAAGTGCTGGCGCCGGATGGGACAACGCCGGTAGCGGGCGCCAGCGTTTTTTTCACCTCTTCGCCCGCCTCGTCGTTGTCGGCCTGCGGCGGCGCCGCCAGTTGTACGGTGCTTACCGACGACAGCGGTCGAGCCTCCACCCGAGTTACGGTTCTGCAAGCCGCCGTAATCAATATCAGCGTGCTGCTGGCGCCCGCTTCTTACCCCAGTCCGAAATCGGTGCAGGCGACGATCCTTGGCACCACGTCTTCCCTGGATCTCTCGCTGGCTCCGCCATCTGCCTGGATTGCGCAAGGAGCGACGGTGGACGTTGCCCTTGCCGCCCGCCTGCTTTCGAGCGGTCTGCCCGTCCCCGCGACCGCAGTGAACTACCAACTGGTCAAAGGATCAGGGGCGCTCAGTTCTTCCAGCCCCAGCAGCGACGTCAACGGATTTGCCGACAGTACGCTGCGAGTGGCGGCCATTGCCGGGGATGTGCAGGTCAGCGCATGTGTGGCCCCGGCGAACCTGCCCTGCCAGATCTTCGCGGCCACCGCCGTACCGGCTTCCATGCTCCGGCTGGAGCCGGTGGCAGGAGGCATTCAGGTGCTTGCCGCAGGCCAAAAGTTCCAACCCGTTACGGTGCGGGTCACCGATTCGGCGATTCCCTCCCACCCGGTGCTGGGGGCCAACGTCACCTTTCAGGTGGTGGTTTCCCGTCCCGCGACCGCACCACCGCCGGTTTCGCTGGGCGGAATTATCGTGATCAAGAGTCCCGCGCCGGTGATTGTGTCATCGTCACAAGTGTCGGTGCTGTCAGACGGCTTGGGACTGGCGACTTTTCAACCTTCAAGCGGCGGAGCCCAGGGAGCGCTTGTGATTCAGGGAACGGCCGCGGCCGGAGTCAGCCTGCTTGCCTTCCAGTTGCAGTCTCTTGCGCCAGTGACGCTTTCGACTTCGCCTGGCTCGTCGCGTCAACCGACGGCCGGATCCCCTGAAGACTGGCCGGGACGGGCCCGCCTTCTATCCCGGTGATGTTCCGAATGCGGGCACACCGGGACCACAATTGCAGTCGCGCGGCAACTCGTCGCGCTGTTCGGCATCTAACAGATCGAAGAGAACTGCAGCTCTCCTGTGTTCGGCCCTCTGAGCGGAGAAGGACGGACACGGGAGGACCGCGGTCACATTGGGAAGCTTTTCCCTTGCAAGATTCGTTACACTATCTCTATGAAATCGATGCTGCGCTTTGGAGTGGCGCCAGGCGCCGTCTTCCTCCTGGCTTTTGCCTGTCTGTCGTCGACTGGAAGTCTTGCCCAGGAGGGACCGCTCGACCCCGCCCCACCCAAGGGAGTCACCACCGAACAGATTATTCAGCACTTCGCGACCAAAGAGAAGGATTTCCAGTTGGCGCGCGATCAGTACACCTACCGGCAGGACGTCATCGTGAAAACCCCCGACGACGGCGGTGAGTATCATGAAATCTTCGACGTGCTCTTTAATGACGAGGGGAAGCGTTTGGAGAATGTGGTATTCGCGCCCCAGTCTTCGTTGAACCTGATCTCCATGTCACCCGAAGACGTTGACGATATCCGTCATCGGTTGCCCTTCGTGCTCACGAGTGATGAGATTCCCGAATACCAGATTCTCTATGTGGGTCAGCAGCAGGAAGACGAACTGCACTGTTACGTCTTTGACATTGCCCCGAAAGAGATCGTCGGCAAGAAGCGCTATTTCCAGGGCCGCATCTGGGTGGATGACCGCGATTTTCAGATCGTCAAGACTTACGGCAAGACCGTCCCTGATATTCGCAAGAAAAAGGGGCAGGAGAATCTTTTTCCCAGGTTTACCACCTGGCGCGAGCAGATCGACGGGAAGTACTGGTTTCCTACCTACACCAAGGCCGATGACACCCTGCACTTCTCCAGCGGCGATGTGCACATCGTTGAAATCGTGAAATACAGCGACTACAAGCGGTTTGGGGCGAACGTGAAGATTACCTACGACGGCCAGGAAGTGCAGAAGGGGCCTGGCGAGAAGGACAAACCGCAGCCACCGCCGCAGCCGCCCGACAAGCCGCAGGAGTGAAGCGGTCCGCTAATAGAAAAGATACTTGCGCCATTTGTCGTCCGAACGGCCCATCAGGCGCATGATGTGGCGGCTGGTGTGCAAGTTGAAAGCCCGCGGCTCGCGCAGCAGCTTCATATCGGCCTCGACCGGAAACTGGTTGCCCTTCTGCCGATTGCAGGAATGGCAGCAGGCCACCAGGTTTTCCCAGGTGGACGTTCCGCCTCGCGAACGGGGCACGACGTGGTCAAGGGTCAACTCGCCCGAAGCCAATACTTCTCCGCAGTATTGGCAGGTGTTGCGATCACGCAGCAGAATGTTCTTGCGGGAAAGCGCGCGGGTCTGGTGCGGGATGCGGCGGTATTCGAGCAGGCGAATCACCGAGGGAACTCGAATCGCCAGGCGCGCGGCGTGCAGGAAGTGTCCGTTCTCTTCCTCCGTCATGGCGACACCCTTCAGCACCAGCACCACGGCCCGGCGTGCCGCACAAACATTGATGGGCTCGTAGGAGGCGTTCAACACCAGTACGGGGGCGTGCAGGGCATGGCCGTCGCCCTCGCGATGCACGGGCAGCGGAGGCGCGTGCCTCGTCATCGGGCCGTTCATCGAATTGTTCCACTTCCCCGACATATATTGTCACTGAACAAGATTGCCGGCCGGCCGCAACGTCCGCCGCGTGATCTCATTCCGTACCTATCCGGTTGCTGCCAGGGTCCGCTCATCTTCAGCGAAAGCCTGCGGCAGATCTGCACTGTTTGCTTCAGCCTTAAGCGTGCGGGCCACGGTGGCCACAAATACCTTGGATGCGCCCGCCCGCCGCAAAACGCGCGCGCATTCCGAGACCGTCGTGCCGGTGGTAAACACATCGTCGACCAGCAGGATTTCACGACCGGCGATTTCCTCTGCCCGGACCACCGCGAACGAACCACGGATATTTTCACGGCGTTGATGCCGCGTAAGCCCGGTTTGAGACTGGGTTTCGCGCCGCCGCTCCAGGACCGGGCTTCGGAGGACCAGCCGCCCGCTTCGCGCTTCAAACTTGATGGCATCCTGCTTGATGGCAGCCCTCGCGATCAGCTCGGACTGGTTGAAGCCGCGCTGCCGCAGTTTCCGCGCGTGTAGAGGCACAGGCACAACTACCACGGGGAGTTGGGTCCAGCAAGACTCCAGCCTGCTTACTGCTTCCGCGAGCATGCGGCCCAAGACCGCGGCGGCGGGTCGCACCTGTTCGTATTTCAGCAGGTGGATCAACTGGCGCAGCCCGCCATCATAGCTGCTGTAGGCGACGGCCTTGACAAACGGCGGCTCCAGCCGGCGGCACAAACCGCAGCAAGTCTCGCCTGCCGGGCCACTCACAGCATACGGACTGAGCACTCGTTCGCCGCACACCCCGCAAACCCCTCCCGCAATGGGGCGGATCTCGGAGAGACATGGCCGGCAAACCGGTAGCCGGGAAATATTGACCAGGGGGGCGCCGCAAAGGCGACAATCGGAAGGGAAGAGCGTAGCGAAGAGACTTTCAGCAACACCGGTCACTGACGAAACCAGCCTTGACACTAACCAACCGTCCCGCGTCAAATCCTGGGTCCTGCTAGCCCGGATTGGGTCGTCGCTACTGCTGAAGACGAGCCTCCCGCGTTCGCCCGCCGCCGCAAGGATGAGCGGGCAAACCCACCTCAGTATAGCGGGCCGCAATGCCCCAGGCAACGTCTCAACTCTCAGACCGTCGCGCCCTGTTCCTTTTTGGATTCCCGCCGGGGTCGCACCGGAACCAAAACCGATTGGTAAGTCCGCCGGTAACAATCACCGCAACGTACCGGCCGCAGAAACAGCAAAGGCAACAAGAACTTCTCTCTGAAATTCCGTGGACGTGAGCGGTAGCCGTTGAAACCGCCGCAGTCCTTGCATTCAAACAGTCTGGGAGACATGGCCGGGGCCTCGGGAAAGCCGATCGAACAACTTCTTACTATCATAGCAAGAACTGGCCACCAGCGCGGCATCTCACAGGATCTCGCGGGCGATCCCCAGCCCCGTGTGGTGTCCCCGCTCCCTCGGAAGCTGCGGGCCAGGCACTTGTAAAATGGGCGTCACGCGTGTTAACGTGCGCCGTCTCATTTATCACCTGAACATCTTTATCATCAGATGCCTATCTGCCCTTGGGCGTCCGAGGATCCTCGACCATGAGTCCAGAAAAACCCGCGAATGTCCGTGAGAACGAAAAGAAATTCAGGCCCTTCGTCCCCGAGGACATGGAGATGCGGGAGTTCACCTGGCGAGCGATTCTGCTGGGACTCGCGCTGACCATCGTCCTGGGCGCAGCCAATGCCTACCTCGGCCTGCGTGCCGGCATCACGATTGCTGCAACCTATCCCGCGGCAGTCATTTCCATGGCGGCGATGCGCGCGTGGAAAGGGTCGCTGCTGGAGGAAAACATCGCCCGGACCGCAGGTTCGATCGGGGAAGGCATCGCGGCGGGCGCGATTTTCACCATCCCGGCCTTCCTGATTGCCAAGGCCTGGCCTTCGTTTCGCCCCGGAGACGCATACTGGAAAACCACAGCGCTGATCATGGTAGGTAGCGTCCTTGGCGTGCTCTTTATTTCCCTGGTGCGAAGGGTAATGGTGGAAGATCCGGAATTGCCCTTCCCGGAGTCGTTGGCGGCGTCGGAAATCCACAAAGCCGGACAACGCGGTGCTCAAGCCGCGAAATATCTCTTCTGGAACATTGGTGTGGGCGGCGTGATCTACATACTCGGAAAATTCGGGCTGTTTTCCGCCGATCAGGATTTTCCCTACACTGTCGGCAATCTGGGTCATAGCCAGATTCATCTCGGAACGGCGGACAGCGTCAAAGTTGTCGCAACCGGAGGCACCACCGTATTCTCAGCTCCCAGCATAAGCCCCGCCTACCTGGGAGTGGGCTACATCATCGGAGTCCGCCTGGCCTCGATTCAGTTCGCCGGCAGCGTCCTGGCTTGGGGTCTCCTCGTCCCCATGATGATCTATTTCCTGGGCCCCGGGCTTCAGCAGTACATTCCCGCCGGCTCGACCAAGGATTGGGCAGACACCGCCGATGCGGTGTGGAGATATATTGTCCGGCCGATCGCGGTTGGCGGCATGCTTGTAGGCGCCGCCCATACTTTGTTCAAGATGCGAAAAAGTTTGACCTCCGGTTTCAGCAAGGCGCTGTTGGATATGCGGCAGAGCGCCGCTGAGCGGGCCAAACTGATCCGCACCGAGCGCTACATGAGCTTCAAGACAGTGCTGGTACTGATCGCCCTGACGTTTGTGTTGATGTGTGCTCTTTACGTCCACATCTCCGGCTTGATGTGGCCGGCGATTCTGGCGGCTGTCGTCATGCTGATCGTGGGTTTCTTCTTCGCCACGGTTTCCGGCAATCTGGTGGGATTTATCGGCTCGTCCAACAATCCCGTCTCTGGCTTGACCCTTTCGACCTTGCTGATCGCAGCTCTGCTCATGGTGTCGTTGGGGGTTTCCGGCGGGAAGGGCGTGGCAATCGTCTTGGGTGTGGCTGCCGTAGTATGTGTGTCTTCATCGGTGGCCGGGGAACTGTTGCAGGACTTCAAGGTGGGATACATTCTGGGCGGCACGCCGCGCAACATTCAGATTGCGGAACTGATTGCCGTGGTGGTAGCCAGCCTGGTGATGTACTGGCCGTTGATGCTGCTCCACCAGGGCAGTATCAACGCGGGTGGAGTTGGGTTTGGCGGACCTGACCTGCCGGCTCCGCAAGCCGGGCTCATGGCCACGCTGGCGGAAGGGATCGTAGGCGGGAATATACCGTGGGCGCTGGTAGGGGTAGGCATCCTGTTTGGCGTGGCCATGATCATGATGCAGGTAAAGAGCCCCATGCTGGTCGCGGTGGGTATGTATCTGCCGTTCGGTACAACCTTTGCGATTTTCGTGGGAGGTGTGATCCGCTCCATCGGAGACTGGGTTGCGGAGCGCCGCGGCTACAACCCGGCACAGAAGGCCCGCGTCGAAAACGCCGGAGTCTTGACCGCTTCCGGCTTGATCGCGGGCGAAGCCTTGCTTGGATTGGTTTGGGCCGGTTTGCAATTCGTTCCCCAATGGAAAGCTCCGAACCACCCGCCTCAGCTTTTCAGCAATCCGTCTTATCTTGTAGGGGGCATGGTTGTTTTGGTGGGTCTGGCCGCGCTCATGATCCTCCTGCCCGTATCGGCGGCAGGAGATCCGAGCGAACCGGCGCCCCCGACAGCCATCATGTAAGAGTGCGGAGCACGGCAGAGGAGCCAGCAACAGTCTTCTTTTCCGGCTCCGCTGCGCCTCCTGGTTCGCTATGCCCATCTCAGAAAACATTGCGATCATCCGCCAGCAGATTTCGAGCGCTGCGCAGCGCGCGGGAAGACGGTCTGAAGATGTAGCCCTGATGGCGGTCAGCAAGATGTTTTCCGCCGGGAGCATTCGCGAAGCTTACGATGCCGGCATCCGGCTCTTTGGCGAAAATCGGGTGCAGGAATTCTCCCGCAAAATCGATGCCGTCCGGGACTTGCAAGAGGCCGAGTGGCACATGATCGGTCATGTGCAGTCGAATAAAGCGGCGGCCACGGCTGAAATGTTCACCGCGGTCGATTCGCTTGATTCCCTGAAGCTGGCGGAGAAGTTGAATGCCTCGGCCGACAAGCTGGGGAAAAAAATGGGTGTGCTCATCGAGATCAACCTGGGGGGCGAAACGGCCAAAAGCGGCTTGGCCCCGGACCCAGGCGAACTGGAACAGCTTTTGACGGCGGCGCCGCGCTTCGATCATCTCGAATTCCGCGGGTTGATGACCATCCCTCCTTTCACGGATGACCCTGAGGAAGCCCGTCCGTATTTTCGCAAGCTGCGTGCAATGCGCGACCAGATCGCCGGGCGGCATCTGTCCGCGATCCGCATGGATGTGCTGTCCATGGGCATGTCGCATGATTTCGAAATCGCGGTTGAAGAAGGTTCCACATGTGTGCGGGTGGGAACCGCGATCTTCGGACAAAGAAAACAATATTAATCACGGAGGACACGGAGAAGCAGGGAGGTCAGGAGCTTCAGATTTACTCAGTGTCCCCGGTGTCCTCCGTGGTTAGAGCGCTTTGAATGGTTCCGATTCAAGACACGCCGGCGGGCGTCACTTTCGCAGTCAAGGTCCATCCTCGCGCCCGCAAGAATGCCATCACCGGCGAACTGGAAGACGCGCTGAAGCTGTCTTTGACGGCACCACCGGTTGAAGGCAAAGCTAACGCCGCCTGCATCGAATTTCTTGCAAATCTTTTGAACCTGCCGCGTTCATCCGTTACCATAGCGTCCGGCCTGAGCAGTCGCAAGAAGGTGATTCGCGTCAGCGGAATCTCGGCTGGCGAAGTGCGAAAGCGGTTAGGGATTTAGACGCGGCCAGAGAGTTATCGCGCCATCACCTGGGAGCCCTGTTGAACTTTTCTGAGCGTCTCAACGAAATTCGCACCGGCTTCGAGCGGCCCTTCTGGATCGCCAATATCACCGAAATTTTCGAACGTCTTTCATACTATGGGGCTTTTGCATCGCTCGCATTGTACCTGCAGGGAAAGCTTAATTTCTCCACCGAACAGACCGGAACGCTGACCGGCATATTCGGCGGCATGGTGTGGTTCCTCGCCATCTTCGGCGGGGCCGCCGCTGACCGTCTGGGTTTCCGGCGCGCGCTTTCGATCGCATACCTGGTGCTGGCCGCCGCCTATTTTCTGATCGGCTCCATCGGGGCGTCCTGGCTGGCGCCGGTGCGCAATGCAGTCCCGCTTGGACTGTTTGTGGGTTGCATTCTGATTCTTCCCGCGCTGGGCATCGCGCTGGTCAAGCCCAGCGTAGTCGGCACCACGGCGCGCGCTTCCAAAGAGAACGTTCGCTCGATCGGCTATTCGATTTACTACACGATGGTCAACATTGGCGGCGCGGCTGGTCCGTATTTTGCTTCCTGGGCCCATCGCCACCTGGGTGTCGAGAATGTCTATCGCGTGGCTGCCCTGAGTGTTTTCGCGATGTTTTTCGTGGTCCTGTTCTTCTTCCGGGAACCGCACCAGGCCGGCGACGCGCCCCCACCTTCGCTGGCGACCGTGGCGCGGAATTTCTGCGTTGTTGTGGGCAACCACCGCCTGGTTCTACCGGTATTGGGGACTGCCCTGCTGCTGCGCATTGTCATGTTCTGGTACTCCTTCTCCGTGCCCTGGTGGATTTGGACGGGGCTTCTTCTGCTGGTGCTCGCCGGGATCAGCCGTTTCATGTGGTTTCTGGTGCTGTTCACGGGCTACTGGGTCGTGTTCTGGCAGCAGTACATCAGCCTGCCCGGATACATTCACGGCTCTATCAACGCCAACGCCGACGTCGAACTCATTCTGGTGACCGACGGACTGACCGTGATCTGCCTCACGCTGCTGGTGAATTATCTGACGCGTAAGATCCCGGCGTTTCACGCCATTATTTTGGGTACGGTCATAACCTCCGCGTCATGGCTGATTCTCGCCTTCCGGCCGACGGTCGGGGGCGCGGTCCTGTCCCTGTTTGTGCTCGCCCTCGGCGAGATCATTCAATCGCCGCGCTATTACGAATACATTTCGCGTCTCGCGCCACCCGGCCAGCAAGGAACCTACATGGGCTTCGCATTCCTGCCTATCGGCATCGGATCGCTGATTGGTGGCTGGTTCGGAGGAACGCTGGCTCACCACTTCGTGGAGGTGACGCACCAGCCCGAACGAATGTGGTGGACCGTGACCGCTGTGGGCCTTGTCACCGCCGGGCTGCTCCTGATTTATGACAAGGTCATACGGCCTGCGGCAGCTTAGAGCGTCAGACCCAGCCGCGGGGGTCGCATCAGTACCTGCAGAACGCAACAACCGGGCGGCGCTCGATTCGCTCAAATTGCCCTGGTTGTTTAGAATAGCTGTTTGCCCATGGATCTTTCCGCCATACAAGCCGCGCTCCGCGAGCGCAACATTGACGCCTGGCTTTTTTACGATCACCATCATCGCGATCCTATCGCATACCGCGTGCTGGGATTGCCGATGGATCAAATGGTCACCCGGCGCTGGTTCTATCTGATCCCGGCCAACGGCGAACCGGTGAAACTGGTCCACAAGATCGAGCCTGGACATCTGGATTCCCTTCCGGGCAGCAAGCGTCAGTATTCCGGCTGGCAGGAATTGTTCGATCAGGTAAAGGCGATACTTACCAGTCATCGCGATATCGCGATGCAATATTCGCCTAATAATCTGGTCTTCACCATTTCACTGGTGGATGGCGGCACTATCGATCTGATCCGCGGACTGGGCAAGAACGTGGTCAGCTCCTGCGATCTGGTGGCACAGTTCGAAGCTACCTTGACCGAGGAGCAGATCAAGTCTCACTTCGCCGCTCGCGATGCGATTGACGCCATCGCCGCCGCCGCTTTCCAGGAGATTGGCCGGCGCGTGCGCAACGGCGGGACCCACGAATACGAAATCCAGCAGTGGTTTCTGGAGGCCTTCCGACGCGAAAATCTCGTGGCCGACGATCCTCCCCTGGTCGCGGTCAATGCGAATAGCGGTGATCCGCATTATGCGCTACATGCGGAAAATTCCAAGCCAATTCGGCAAGGTGATTTCGTGCTCCTCGATGTCTGGGCCAAGAAGAACACCCCCGGGGCCGTATACTATGACATTACCTGGACGGGGTTCGTCGGCGAGTCTCCTTCCGACCGCATGCGGGAAATCTTTCACCTGGTACGCCAGGCACGCGACATTGGGGTAAAAACTGTGGTTGAGGGCGTAAGCGCGGGAAAAACCATTGCCGGATGGGAAGTTGACCATGCGGTGCGAAGCTACATCAAGAGTGCGGGTTTCGAGCAGTACTTCATTCATCGCACCGGGCATTCGATTGGCACCGAAGTTCATGCCAACGGCGCTAATATGGATGACTTGGAAATTCATGATGAGCGCCGCATCCTGCCCAACTCGCTGTTCTCAATCGAGCCCGGCATTTACTTGCCCGAATTCGGCGTGCGCAGTGAGGTAAACGTTCTGGTCAGGCCCGATGCAGCGCAAGTAACCGGCAAAATTCAAAGTGAAATCGTAACCATCTGAATGGCAAATTCGGCTAAGACCACTCCCGCGGAAGCGCATAAGATGGCGACTTCGCCGTCCCCCAGCATGTCCGTGATCGCTCCGGCGGTCGCCTGGTTCATTCCGGGCATGGGGCATCTGGTGCAAAAGCGCTGGATTCGCGGATTTTTGATCATGGCCTCGATCACGACCATGTTCGTCCTGGGCCTGCTGATGCAGGGACGCGTGTACCACCCCAATGGCGGCGATATTCTGGATATTCTGGGATTCGTAGGCGACGTGGGCACCGGCGCCCTCTACCTTGTGACCCGCATGCAGGGCTGGGGGCATGGCGCGATTGCCCACGCTACCGCCGATTACGGCACCAAGTTTCTGATCGTGGCCGGGCTGCTGAATTTCATTTGCGCGGCCGACGCCTACCACATCGCCATCGGGAAGAAGTCGTGACAGGAAAAACGGAATGACCCTGGAACTCACCCACTTTACGGCTGCCATCCTTTTTTCCGTTTTCGCTTCGGTCATCTTTGGGATCACACAGCGCAACAACGCCCGCGAACAGATCCGCTATGGCCTGTATTGCTTCGTCCTGTTCGTAGGAGGCGTGATCGTGGCCGGATGGGCCATGTGGGTGCTGCGGCACTAGAAAGCAGCTTCTGGCTACTGGCCGCTAGCTTCTGGGCTTTATGTCATTTCCACCGGATGGCAGCGCAGGTTCGAAGTGCGTATTAAAGCGACTACAAGCCAGAAGCTAGCGGCTAGAAGCTGCCTCACCCTTCCCACACGAACGCATCGAACACCCGCTTGATGTCGAATCCAAGGCGCTGATAGAGGGTTACGGCGCGTGCATTTGCCTCCGTCACCGTGAGCGACAATAGCGAGAAATTTCGCTGGCGCAGGTTTCCTGTCGTGGCCGCGATCAATAACTGTCCCAGACCGTGGGAGCGGTAGTCTGGAAGCACGCACACCTGAGTGACGTGGCCAACGTCGTGACGTACCCGGGAGCACAAAATAAGTCCTACCAGGCTGCGCGCCCGCTTGTGCACGGCCACGAACGAACCTTCTGGATCGAATGTGCCGCATCCCGGAAAACGAACAATGTTATTGAGAAAACGCAGGGACCCGCTCAGGGTGCGATATTGATCGTTGATTTCGGAGTCGACATGCCCGCGGTAGGCGCTGGTGATCAAGGCGGCGGCCGGCTGGTAGTCTGGCTCCGCCCAGCGCCTGATCTCAATTTCAGCATCCAGCGGCGGCGGCGTTAGCGTGGTGGTTAACGGCTGCACCATGAAAAGCCGCGGGTGCCGTTGAAACCCCTGCTCCACAAATGGCCGGGCCACCACGCCCGCCTCATGCACCAGCAATTGCGCTTCGACGCGATGAATTCCCGGAGACTGCTGCAAGGTCTCAATCACATGCAGAAGCAGCTGCGATTCCACCTCGTGCGGATCGGGCAGCCGGTCCCCGTTGGCGACGAAAAGGTCGCCAATCACGCCCTTGCTGCCTTCATACACAAAGAAAGCGTAGCCGATAATGCGGCCGCGCTCGATGGCAGCATAGCCGGGCAGAATTTTGGCATCCACGTAGCGCAGAATCATTTCCGCCGAACCGCTGTAGTCCCAGGACAGCAGGCGGCCCCATTCCCGAACCTCGTCCTCCAGCAGTGGACGCAGATCGACAGAGGAAAAGTGTCTGAGGTCGAGAATCTCCACCTGGAGGCTCCTGGAGGGTTCCGGCTTGCTAAGCGCGCTCATGGCGGGCTGCGAACAGCGAGTGTAGTGCTTCGTCCGGCCGGGAGGCAAACGGGGGGACAAGGTTGGGCAACACATGGGCTTCTAGCTGCTAGCTTCTAGCCTCTAGCTTTAGCTCCCAAATCCACAAAGCCCAAGTCTGGTTTAGTTGCCAGCTCCGCAGGGGCCTAAGGCTAACGGCTAAGGGTAAGAGCTAGAAGCTAGAAGCTAGAAGCTAGAAGCCAGCAGCCAGCAGCCAGCAGCTAAGAGCCGCTCTTCCCCGCTACCCAGTAATAATCAAAGCCCTGCGGCGCGAAGCTTCCCAGGTAAGTAACTCTCCGGCCGGTCACCCACTTGGCAATGTTCTTTTGCCATCCTTCGGGAGTGATCAATAGATGTTCGCCGGTGGGAACGTCTCCGGCTTCGTAGCGCGCAATCTTCTGATCGCGATAGAAATGGAGGCCATATTCGGTCTCTCGCGGAAGCCGCAGAATGGCCAGGGGAAGAGACCGGTTGTCTATCCGGTTGATTTCCTGGGCGAGGGGACGAGCGGAGAGAGTGGCGTCCAGCGCAGGAGCTCCCAGACGCAGCACCGCTGCCACGGCTAATACCACCGGGACCAGGGTAACGAAGCGCAACAGGCGAAGACCCAGCGGTCGGCGCAGAGTCAGCATGATCCCAATGGCCAGCACCGCCGCAAATCCGGCTGAGATCGCAGCGGCCCGCCCCCACGGCAGGCGGTGCTGAAAGACGATGTATTGCATCATCAGCGCCGCAACGATCGGTAAGGTGGCCACCATTGAATGCAGGGCTATGAGCAGCGCGCTGGGGCGATCCTCATCGATCACATGGCGGCGAACGTATTCCGCCAGGAGCAAAGTGCCGGCGGGAAGCGCGGGCAGAATATAGCCTGGCAGCTTCGAGGCCGAGAATGAAAAGAACGCGACCGGGACAATCAGCCAGATGAGGAGAAACACAGGCAATGCGTCCTCTGATTGAAACAACTGTCTTTTCTTCGTCCACCACGCACGAATGCTCTCCACCGCCGCGGCGGTCACAAACATCGTCCAGGGTACAAGTCCCAGCAGGGCGACGGGCAGGTAGTACCAAAAAGGCTGGGTGTGGTGATAGAGGTCGCTGCCAAACCGTCCCAGATTATGTTCCAGAACAAAAACACGAAAGAATTGCGGGTTTCTTAACTGGACCGCGACATACCAGGGAAGCGCCGTCAAAGCGAACAAGGCAACGCCGGGGATCCAGCAGGTCCGTGCCATGAGCCGGAGGTCGCCCTTGGCCAGGGAAAAAATCACAACAATTGCCGCGGCCAGAAATGGCGCCACCGGTCCTTTGGCCAGCATCGCCAGTCCCAGAAAAATGTATGCCAGCGCCAGGTAGCGCCGGCGTGCGCTTTCGTACCACGCATACCAGGCCATCATGGCGATGGTGAACGTGGCGGCCAGCGGCATGTCCGTGGAGGCGGCTCGCGCGAAGCCGATGACGCCGCTGGCGGAAGCCGCTATCAGCGCTCCATCCAGCTGAAAGCCCCGGCGAAAACGCCGCAGGAAAAGATACACGGCAACGACCATCAGCGTGGCATCGAGCGCGGATGAAAGGCGGGCAGCCCAGTCACTGGCGCCGAAGACGCCGTAGGCCAGCATGGTTTGCCAGTAATAAAGCGGCGGCTTTTCCAGCCAGGGCTTGCCGCCTAGCGTGGGCGTGATCCAGTCGTGACGGACAAGCATCTCATGGGCCACCTGGGCGTAACGCGGTTCGTCCGCCCCCACCAGGCCGAAGTATGCCAGGCCAAAGAAAAACAGGAACCCGCAGAAGCCGGCGAGAAGCGCCCAATCGATGAGGGGTCGTTGAGCCCCGTTCGCCGCCGTGGTAGTCGCTGTCGGGTTGGCAGGCTTCGAAATCACAAGTCGGAAATCTGCAATCGGGAATCGAGAACCAGACTTATTGTATGGAGGAACCGATCCGCAATTCCGCGAGAATTCGCGCCGTCGCGGCCGACAGCGGTCCATCGAGGGCGCAACCACTGGCGCACTGGTGGCCGCCACCGCCCAGCCCTTCGGCCACTGCGGCCACGTTCACCTGACCCTTGCTGCGCAGGCTTACCCGGAAGCGGCCGTCGGGAAGTTCACGGAAGAACAGGGCCACTTCCACGCCCTGCATGGAAAGCGCGTAATTCACCAGGCCTTCGCAATCTTCTTCCTTCGCGTGGCAGGCCTGCATCTGCTCCTGGCTCACCGAGATCCATGCCCGGGTTCCCTCCCGGCGAAGGTTCGAGAGCGCCGCACCCAACAGCCTCATTTTGGCGGTGGAGTGTCCGAAATAAATGTTGCGTGCGCAGTACGCCGGATCAGCGCCCGCTAGCACCAGCTCCCTCGCCAGCTCGAAAGTGTGCGCGTTCGTGCCCTCGAACATGAATGACCCCGTATCGGTAAGCACCGCAGTGTAGAGACAGGTTGCGATTTCGGGAGAAATCTTCACTCCGGCCTCGCGCCCCAGACGATAGACCATTTCCGCCGTGGCCACAGCCTTGGGATCGATCCAGTTCACCTGGGCAAACGGGCGTCCGCTCTGGTGATGATCAATGTTAATCAGAAACTTGTTTTCCAATCCGTGCAGCCGGGTACGCTGGATGCTGTCACACTCCAGAATGATGGCGGCTTCGTAATCGCGGTCGACGTGTTCCGACTGGACCACATCGTGGGCGTTGGGCAGGGGCTGGTAAATGCGTGGCACACCATCGCGCAGGACCACGTCAGCTTCTTTGCCCATGGCGCGCAGGATCTGGCGACAGGCCAGCGCCGAACCGATCGCGTCGCCATCGGGCCTGGCGTGCGAAGTCAGCACGAACCGGTTCCGCTGTTCGATGTGTTTGAGAACGTCCTTCACCATAAAACAGTCGCCAGTCTTCAGTCGCCAGTCTTTAGTCGTCATCGATCTTGGGCTGACGACAGCCGACCGACCACTGAAGACTCACTTCCTTTTTTTCGTCCGGCCCAGCAATTCATCGATTCTGGCACCGTATTTATCGGAGTGGTCGAGGTGAAAATACAGTTCCGGAGGGCGGCGAAGGTGTAAATTGTCCGCCACCTCACGACGGATGAATCCCACTGCCGCGGTCAAGCCCTCCAAGGAACGGTCTGCTTCTTGATCATCACCCTCGAGCGTGACGTACACCTGCGCCGAGCGCGAATCCTCCGCCAGGACTACGCTGGTGACTGCGACCAGGCCGATGCGGGGATCGCCCAGTTCGCCCTCCACAATAGTTTCGATCTCCTCCCGCAGGGCCTCTCCCAGGCGCTCCCGATGGTATTTCGCGCCGCGCTTCTCCACACCCACCTCTTGAGGTAAAACGAATGAGGATATCAGAAAAACCGCCCCTAGGGGGACGGCCCAAATTTCGTAGCAACATCCACACCTGCGGCTGCTAGATATATTCCACAAATGAGTCTGTGATATCAGCGCCGCCGTTGTTGGCGATGCGAGTGGCTTGGCGTTCGACATTTTTCATAAGACCGTCAAGATAGTCTCTCGAATCCGAAATGCCGACAACGCCCACCGTGGCCCGGTTCCACAACCCGCTAGGATCCAGTTCGGCGACGGCGACATTGAAATGCGCTCGCAACCGGTCTTTCAGGCTGCGCACTACCTGCCGCTTGTCTTTGAGGGACTGCGCCGCTTCGATCTGCAGTTCGAGGGTGAGAAAGGCGATCAAGGCGGTCGTTGGTCCTTGGTCGTTGGTCGCCGGTCAGATGTCCTACATCACCTTCCGCTGTCTGAACGCCCCTGGGTCTGTGCTTGAGCCAACGACCAAAGGCCAACGACCGTTTTCAAGCGATGGCTTCAGCGGCCACTTTCTCGGTCACGAAAGCCTCGATCACGTCGCCGACCTTGATATCGCCATAGTTCGCGATCGCGATGCCGCACTCCATGCCGTTGCGCACTTCGCTGGCGTCATCTTTGAAGCGGCGCAGTGATCCCACCTTCCCGGTGAACACGACGTTGTTGTCCCGCAGCAGCCGCACTTCCGAGTCGCGCTTGATGAAGCCATCGGACACGGAACATCCTGCGATGGTGCCCACCTTGGGGATGCGGAAGGTTTCCTTGACCAGAGCCCGGCCCTGATAGGTTTCCTTGATGGTGGGCTCGAGCAGGCCGGTCATGGCGCGCTTGATCTCATCCTGCAACTCGTAAATGATCGAGTGCAACCGGATGTCAACCTTCTCCTGCTCCGCCAACTCTTGCGCTTTGCGCTCCGGACGCACGTTGAATCCGATGATGATGGCGTTCGAAGCCGAAGCCAGCAACACGTCCGATTCGGTAATGGCACCCACGCCCGAACGCAGGACCTTGAGCCGCACTTTGTCGTTCGACAGTTTGGTCAGCAGGTCGGTCAGTACTTCGACCGAGCCGCCGACATCCGCTTTCAGGATGATGTTCAGTTCCTTGGTGCCGGCGGTCTTCAGTTGCTCCGCCAGGCCTTCGAGGGATACGCGCGAACTCTTGGCCAAAGTGGCTTCGCGAGCTTTCTGTTCGCGGTATTCGGAAACTCCGCGCGCTTTGTCACGATCGGCCACCACAACAAACTGGTCGCCGGCTTGGGGCAATCCTTCCATGCCGAGGATCTCGACGGGAGTGGAAGGCGGCGCGGTTTCCAGCTGGTTGCCGCGATCGTCAAACATGGCGCGCACTTTGCCATACACGTTGCCCACCACGAAGTTGTCGCTGTTGCGCAAAGTTCCGTTCTGCACCAGCAGCGTCGCCACCGGTCCGCGCCCGCGATCCAGTTTGGCTTCGAGGACCACGCCGGTTGCCGGACGATCGGGCGTCGCCTTGAGTTCCTGCAGGTCCGCCACCAGGCAGATCATTTCCATCAGCAGGTTCAGGTTCGTCTTCTGCTTGGCCGAAACGTCGACGAATACCGTGGTGCCGCCCCAGTCTTCAGGCATCAGACCGCGGTCCGCCAACTGCTTCTTTACCCGATCCGGCAAAGCGCCAGGCTTGTCGATCTTGTTGACCGCCACAATGATGGGAACTTCCGCGGCGTGGGCATGATCAATGGCTTCGAGGGTTTGCGGCATAACCCCGTCATCGGCGGCCACCACCAGCACTACGATGTCAGTGGCCTTGGCTCCGCGCGCCCGCATGCGGGTAAAGGCTTCGTGGCCCGGAGTGTCGAGGAACACAATTTGGCGGCCGTACGCCGGCGATTCCTTGTCGAGAATCGTCACCTTGTAGGCGCCAATATGCTGCGTGATGCCACCGGCTTCACCTCCGGCCACGTTGGTCAGCCGGATGGAATCAAGCAAAGTGGTTTTGCCGTGGTCCACATGTCCCATGATGGTAACAACCGGGGGACGGGTCACACCCTCCGTGGGGGCACCTTCCTCACCTACGGCAGCTTCGGAAACTTCCTTGGCAGCCTGTTCTTCGAAGGTGATCACGTTGGTGTCGGCTCCGAAGAAGCGCGCCATTTCGCTGGCCAGTTCGGTATCGAGCGTTTGATTGATGGTGGCGAATACGCCGCGAGTGAGCAGGCGCGCGATCAAGTCCTTGGCGCGAAGTCCAAGCTTTTCCGCCAGGTCTTTTACGCTGATGCCCTCCGTAATCGTGATGCTACGCGTAATCGGTTGCGGCTCGTTGGAGAGCGACAACCGCGGCGGCGGCGTGTAGCCCTTCATCGGGCCTTCCTTCACGCCGCGAGGCACATACCGCTGTCCCGGCCTGCGTGACGGCGCACCCGGCCTGCTGCCCGGCCTGGTTGTCGGCCCACCCGGCAGAGCTCCCGGCCCTACTCCCAGCGGACGTGTGCCCGTGGGTGACTGACGCGTGGGATGCATCGGCCTGCGTTCGCCCGGACGCAGCGGCAACCGATTGGTCGGCGCACCCGGTCGCGGACGCTGGAAAATGGGCTGTCCCGGCACTGGGCGCCCTGGAGCCGGCCGCAAGGTGGCTCCTGCGGCTCCTGCCGGCGCGGCCGGCCGCAGGGGCGCTTTATACACCGGACGCGGCCCAGTCTGCGGCACGATCATTCGTGGTGACGGCATTGACGGCTGTGCCGGCGCGCTCGGAGCCGCCGGTCTGGCAACCATGGTTGCTGGCGGTGCCAAAGCTACTGGAGATCGTGCCACCGACGCAGCCGGGGTTGTGGCGCTAGCCTGCGGGGGAGCGGGCGCAACCGCTGGCCGCGGCGCGACTGGAGGCGCCGCAGCTGCCGGCGCGGCCGATTGCGGGGCCGCCGGCGGTACTGGGGCAGTAAACGTCGGCCTCGGAGTTGAGGCCGGAACTACAAATTTCGGCGGAGCCACCGGCGCTTTGGGTACCGGAGTCGGCGCGGGTGGCGGCGCGGTCGAGACTGGCTTGGTCTCGATCGGGGACGGCGCGACTGCTGGCGGAGCTGCCGCCGACGCGGGCGCCTGCTGCTTGCTGATGATGGCCTTTAAAGCGTCGCCAGGCTTGGAAATATGGGAAAGGTCGATCTTGGTCTTGATTTCGTCGGCGTCGGGCCGTAGCGGCCGCGATGACCGGCTGGAAGTCGCCGGGCTGGTGGCGCGGAGGCGGGCACGCACTTTATCCGCTTCATGGTCTTCGAGAGAACTGGAATGGCTCTTCTTCTCGGTGACCCCAATCTCCTGAAGTACATCGAGAATCGATTTGCTTTTAACTTCCAGCTCCCTCGCCAGATCGTTGATTCGAATCTTGCTCATCCGCCCTTTCGCCCTCCGGACTGTTCCGCTAAGTCTTCATATCAACCTCACGGCGTCAGTTTTCAGGTTCGCGCTGCCGCTTGCGTCGGCGCGACAGAACCGCATTTACTGCTTTTCCTCGGAGGCCGCAGCCTCCTCGGTGGATTCAACCGCTTCTTCCGTCCCACTATTTCCTTGGTCAGGGGTAACCGCTGGCGCCGTGGTTTCGGCTATTTCGGCCGTGCCTTCCGGCGCCGCCACTACCTCGGCGGTTTCGTCATCGGGGCTGGCGGTTGACTCTTCCGCCACCGGCTCTGCGGCGTTCACTTCACCTTCCACCGTCGCTGCGCCACCTTCCCCCGCTTCCAGGCTGGAGAAATAATTATTCACCGCCAGACTGATTTTTTCCACCGTCTTGGGACCGATACCCTCGATGGCTTCGAGCTGTTCCGGGGTCATGTCTGCCAGGGCTTCCACCGTGCTCACGCCGGCGGCGCTCAGCTTTTCAATCAGCCCTTCACCCAGGCCGGGCACATTCTCCAACGGAGTGGAGGCATTTCCTACCAGGGCGGACATCTGCAATTCCACTTCCTGCCGCTTCTCTTCCTCGCTCTTGATGTCGATCTTCCAGCCCAGCAGCTTCGCCGCCAGCCGGACGTTCTGTCCCTTCTTGCCGATGGCGAGAGAAAGCTGGCTGTCGTCCACCACCACTTCAAGATGCTTGTCCGCCGAATCAACCACGGTCACGCGACTGACCTTGGCGGGCTGCAATGCCTTTTCCGCGAAGGTCACAGCATCTTCGTGGTACTCGATGATATCGATCTTCTCGCCGCGCAGCTCGCGGATGATGGATTGCACCCGCATGCCCTTCATCCCGACACAGGCCCCCACCGCGTCCACATCTTTGTCTTTGGACATGACGGCGATCTTGGTGCGCTCTCCAGCCTCGCGCGCAATGGCCCGGATCACAACCGTGCCGTCGTAAATTTCGGGGACCTCCGTCTGGAACAAATGCTGCACCAGTTCCGGCGCCGCCCGCGAAACCACGACTGCCGGCCCTTTTGAGGCCCGCTCCACCCTTGCGATCACCACGCGCACGCGTTCGCCCATGGCAAACGACTCCAGCCGCGACTGCTCTTTGCGTGGCATGCGCGCTTCTGCCTTGCCAATATCAAAGATCACATCCGGACCTTCGATTCGTTTCACGGTGGCGTTCACAATCTCGCCGACGCGGCCGATGTACTCGTTGTATACAGTGTCGCGCTCCGCTTCGCGCACCTTCTGGAAGATGACCTGCTTGGCCAGTTGCGCCGCGATCCGTCCCAGAATGCCCTCGGTCTGCTTGTTGATCTGCAGCTCGCCTCCCAACTCGACGTCGGGATTGATCTTGCGAGCATCGTCCAGCGTGACCTGCAGGACCGGGTCCTCAACCTGTTCGGGAGTCTCAACAATCGTCTTGACCGCAAAAGCCCGGATCTTGCCCGTTTCCTTGTCCAGTTCGGCACGCAGGTTCTCCTGCGTCTTGTAATACTTGCGGGTCGCGACCACGATGGCATCTTCCACCGCACTCACGACAATTTGCGGATCAATGCCTTTTTCCCGGCTCAGCGCGTCGATTGTGTTATAGAGCTCACTTGCCATAGATAAACCGACCTTGAACTTCAGACCTCAGACTTCGGGCAAACCTCACAATGCGAAAGCGGGTGGTATGTGCCGACGTCTGAGGTAGCGACGCCTGACGCCCGCTTTTAGATTTCCGGCACCAGGTTCGCCTTCTCGACGTTCGCCAGGTCGATCTCCAGCTTGGGTGCAGCGCTTTCTTCCGGACGGCGCTTTTTTCTGGCCGCGCTCAGGTCCAGGGTCAAACGTCCCTGCTCGAAACTTTCCAGCCGGCCTTCGAAGTGGCGGTTGCCGTTGACCGGTTGCTGGGTCGTCAACTTAATCCGGCTCCCGGTGAAGCGTTCGTAATCGGCGGGACGAATTAGCTTTCGATCCAGTCCCGGAGAAGAAACCTCCAGCGTGTACGAACCGGAAATCACATCTTCGACATCCAGTATCGTGCCCACTTCCCGGCTTACATTCGCGCAGTCCTCGTGCGTGACGCCGGAAAGCTTGTCAATCACGATGCGCAGCATGCGCGCATTGCCCCCGCCGCGCAGCTCGACTTCCACTACCTCCAGCCCGCTGGAAGCGGCAACCCGCTCAGCGATCTCGCGGACCTTGTCAATATCAAATGCCATGAAATCAATAGTTTACGTCCACTTTCCCAGTTCCAAAATGGGCCTAAACTAAAAAGTGGGCTTGCGCCCACTGGTGTGTCTCGCCACGTGCTGGTAACTACACAACAGTTCCAGCTATCAATATACGCCGCGAGGTGCCAAAAAACAAACCACTACCGGCGCGCAGCACGCGTTCAAATTCACTGGGGAGCTTCGGAGCGAGGCTGTGCGGTTCTCTAACCCTCAGAGAGGTGCGGTCAGGCTCCCGGTATGGCCGGTGCGATTGTCGCGGATGGCCATTCGCAACTGATTTTTGCCGGGCGGTTCATTCAGGTCCATATGCAGCAGCATGCCCTTACTCACGATCTGCTGATAGGTGGCGGCGTCGAAGGCCTGGTTCACCTTGAGGCTTTGGCTCGCAAGCATCTTGCCGTCCGGGGAAAAAATCGCGGTGTAAAGCACAACGTTGAATTTCTTGTTTCCGCCGGAAACATCCTCGGTCGAGAGAGTGCGCGCGTCGATCAGAAAATCCACACTCAGCTTGCCGGCTCCCGCAGGCTTCACCTGGGCGCTGAACGTCACCAGCGTGTCGGGGACGCTGTCCTGCAAAGCTTCAGCCGCGCCCTGCTCCGCGCTACGGTCCTTCAAAGAGGCCGGATCGATAGCATAGTAGCCCCGACGGTAGCGCGATTCCAGGCCATCGCCATTCACCTTCACCTTAATGGAACGGTATTTGCCGTCCCACTTCTTGTCCTCCGGATAGTAGCCCAGGGTATAGGAAGCGCCAGAGTCAGCCATGGCCATCGCCACGCCCTCCTTGATTTCGTTCTGATTGACGTAAGCAGTTCCGCCGGTCTCGCGCGCGACTTCGCGCATCGTTTCCTGACTGGCGGCGGCATCTGACATACGCACCGTGGCCGCGCCCGAGAGCGTGGTAAATTGCCGGCCGGGAATGTCGTCGATCGTTGCCTCCACGCCACTCATCAGCCCGCGGGCATCGATGGGATAAATGGCGACCTGTGCACTGGACAATTGGGCAGAGGCTTCCCGGATTTCCTGCGCATGGCTCTCGCGTTCGACGCCGGCAATCGCGCCTCCGGCCCGAGTATCCAGACCGAGTTGCGCCTGGCTGGGAAGAGACTCCGCCAACTCGGCTTCGCTTACATTTCGGTCCTCAGGAATCAGGCTGAAGGGAAAAGCTGCCGTCACCCAGATCACGCTCTTTCGACCTGGAATGCCGCCCAGAATTCTGGCCAGGCTGCGCATCGCCGCCAGGGTAGTCTCAACTCTCCGGTCGAGCACATACGCCAATTGGACGTTCTGAAAGGCGCGCATGTTTTCTGCCATGGACGCAGCCGCAACTTGCGACCCGGTTCCCCCGTCCGAACTGGTGTCAGGGACCCGCGGGCCCGCCGCGTTTGCCATTTCCTGGGCCTGGGGTTGATATTTCTGAAAAGCCTTCAATAACACCTCGGGATCGCTGGTGAAATCCTGCAACACCCCCAGCGAGTTGGTAAGCGTGAATATGGCGGCACGCTGTCCAGGCTTGTATTCCTCCTTTACGAACTTGAGCATTTGTTCGCGGGCGTAGGCCTGATCCTTGAAAGGGGTATTGGCCGCATCCAGCAGCAGCACCACGAGCGGCCCGCCGGGCGAGCGGTACTCCGGCTTGTTCGAATAGATGCCGGGCGGAAGTGCGGGCGCGCGCTGCCTCTCCGATTCACCGGGCGAACTGAAGAACGCTATCTTCTGAGTCTTCCCTTTTTCCTGGATGACGAAATCGTCCTGCTTCAATCCTGTGACCCGCTTGCCTTGTTTGTCGCTGACCACTACATCGACCAGAACAAGATGTGTGCTGACACGAATCGTGGGGGCCGGAACCTCGGAAGTGGAAGGTGCGGCCTGAAACCAGCCACCCACCGCAATCACTATGGCAAGGACACCAACCAGGTACGCCCAGCGCGGTTGGAAGCGGGTTCGCGACATAGATACAACTCCTCAGCACTCAGAATCGGCACCAAGCTATTACGTTTCGCATCGGGTTTCAAGTCATTAGCGATTTGCCACGAACCAGACAGTCTCTCTAGAATGGTGGTTGATCCCTGAGGCTTCGACTCCGATGATCCATTTTCCTGTCCCTGAAGCGCTTACCTTCGACGACGTGTTGCTGCTGCCGGCACGCTCCGACGTCGTACCCGCGCAGGCCAATACCCAGACCCAGCTTACGCGCAACATACGCCTGAACATTCCGATCATCAGCGCAGCCATGGACACGGTCACGGAATCGCACATGGCGATTGCGCTGGCCCAGCAGGGCGGCATCGGGATCATCCATCGCAACCTGACTCCGGAACAGCAGGCCAACGAAGTGGACAAAGTGAAGCGCTCGGAAAGTGGCATGATCGTGGATCCGGTCACCATGTCGCCCGATGCCAAGGTTTCCGACGCGCTCGAAATGATGCGCAAGTACAAAATTTCCGGCGTGCCCATCACCAAGAACGGAAAACTGGTGGGTATTCTCACCAATCGAGATCTGCGCTTTGAGACCCGCTTCGATATTCCCATCAGCAAGGTGATGACCAAGGACAATCTCATCACCGTCCCCGTGGGCACCACCCTCGAAGACGCGGAGAACATCCTGCACGAACACCGCGTGGAAAAATTGCTGGTGGTCGACGACAACTACAACCTCAAAGGCCTGATCACGGTCAAGGACATTCAGAAAAAGTTGAAGTATCCCAACGCCGCCAAGGACTCGCAGGGCAGGCTGCGGGTGGGAGCGGCCATCGGCGCCACCGGTGACTTCCTCGAGCGCGCCCAGGAAATGGTGAAGTGCAAGGTAGATCTGCTGGCCATTGACAGCGCCCACGGACACTCCACCCGCGTACTCGATGCCATCAAAATGGTGAAGTCAAAACTGCCGGAGGTGGATCTGATCGCCGGCAACGTCGGCACTTTCGACGGAGCCTGCGAATTGGCCCGGGCGGGCGCTGACGCTATCAAAGTCGGTATTGGCCCGGGATCAATCTGTACTACGCGAGTCGTCACCGGAGCTGGAATGCCACAAATGACGGCCATCGCGGAAGCCTACCGCGCCACCAAGGACGCCGGCGTTCCCGTGGTCGCAGACGGCGGCATCAAGTACTCGGGCGATATTACCAAGGCGCTTGCCGCGGGCGCTTCAGGAGTGATGATTGGATCGCTCTTCGCCGGAACCGATGAGAGTCCCGGGGAATTGATTCTCTATCAGGGCCGCTCGTTCAAATCCTATCGCGGCATGGGCTCGCTGGGCGCGATGGCCTCGGGTTCGAGTGAACGCTACTTCCAGAACGCGGATGGAGACGCTTCGACCGCCTTGTCGGGAGGAGCCGACGACGCCAATCGCCTCGGCAAACTGGTCCCCGAGGGAATCGAAGGGCGCGTTCCCTACCGTGGTTCCGTGGCCATGATCGTGCACCAGATGGTCGGCGGGTTGAAATCCGGCATGGGCTACTGCGGTTGCGCCACCATCGCGGAACTATTGCAGAAGACCCGGTTTGTGCGCATCAGCGGGGCCGGCCTGCGCGAAAGTCACGTACACGATGTGATGATCACTCGCGAGGCGCCGAACTATGCCGTGGAGTAGGGGCCGGGAAAGCCGCTCTTGAACCCGGCCCAAAAGCACCTGCTGAAAACCTGGATTGCGGCGATTCTATGGCTTGGCCTCATCGTCGGCGAATCCACGAATTTCGGCTCGGCCGCGAACACCAGCCGAATTTTCTACCCCCTGCTGCACTTCCTTTTTGGGCTACAGCCGGTTGACTTTCCCGTCTGGCACTTCTTCATCCGGAAGACCGGCCACTTCATTGGCTATTTCACCTTAAGCTGGCTTTTGTTCCGCGCCTGGCGGGACACCTTCCCCTTTTCGAGCGTCCGGTGGTCGATGCAGTGGGCAAGAATTTCCTTTTTCATGACTGCCCTGGTCTCATGCCTGGATGAGTGGCACCAAACCTATCTTCCCAGCCGCACCGGAAATCTCCACGACGTTCTGCTCGACAGCACGGCAGCGCTGGCTGCGCAGGTGACCCTCTTCTTTCTCCTGCGGGGAGGAAATG
>JBOGLD010000134.1:0-27376 GCA_050745885.1 Terriglobales bacterium | reverse complement strand
GCACGAGCGGGACGCTCGCGCCTACACGCAACCAGGATCCCGGGACTCCACATCTAACCGCCAATGAGAATTTCGGTGTCCAAACTCTCAATTATCGCCTTCATTCTCCTGCTGCTACCGACCGCGGTCCTGGCGCAAATCCCTACTCGGGGAAATGTCTTCTTTGGTTATTCCTACGGCAGCGCCGACTTTTCCTCGAACGGCCGCACCAATCTGAACGGTTGGAACGGGTCCCTCGAGGGCAAAGTTCTCCCCTGGATCGGATTCGTGGCCGATTTCAGCGGCCTTTACGGTTCGCAGAATGTCCCCGTTGTTCCAAGCTTCAGCGTTGATACCAGCGTGAATACGGTGGTCCTCGGCCCCCGGGTGTCGGTGTCGGTGGGAAAATTTACTCCCTTTGCCCACGCCTTATTCGGGGCTTCGCACATACACGAGAGCGCGACCGGCTTTTCCGACTCCGACACTTCATTTGCCAGCGCCCTGGGCGGAGGCATCGACTATCGGCTGATCCACGGAATTGGCTTGCGGGTGCAAGCCGACATGCTGCAAACCCGCTTTTTCAGCAATACCCAGAATAATTTCCGCTTGTCCACCGGGATTGTTTTGCATTTCTGAGAGCCGGGGAGTCGCCTCGACGAAGGGATGCTGTCAGCCCACGCTTTCGTATTCAGCGTCTTCAAGGAATCCTGACTCGTCGGCGGTTTCAGCTATGTTGGGATGAGTCTGGGCAGATTCCCGGTCTCGATCTTCCTCGCGGTATTCGTGGATACGGACTCCGCTGGAATCAATGGTCAGGTAGGTCGGAGGAAGGTCCGTCCAGTTGCCGGAGTTGTAGTAGGCCACGCCCTCGCGCTCGCAGCTTTGCGCCTGGTGAGTATGGCCGCAGAACACTCGATCCGCCTGGCACTGCCGGGCATGCTCGATTGCTCCCGCGCACACCTTCGAGGAAAGCCGCAACCAGCGGGCGTTCAAGCGATCCAGAAAGCGCGAGAAAGCCTTGCCCTTAAAGTCGAGTTTCTGGAGTTGCAGATGCACAAACGTTCCCGCGGCGCTGAGCAGCAGGTTGTTGACGGCGAAGCGGTCAAACTGGTGGCCATGAATGGCGAGGTGACGGTGGCCCTCGAATTCCCACTCGTATTGCTCATAGACTTTCACGCCGACCAGGTGCGACATGACGTTACTTAGCCCGCGATCGTGGTTCCCCTCCACCCAGACCACCTCAATCCCGCGCTTGGGATTGGAGAGCTTGCGGATATAGCCGAGGAACTTCCAGTGGGGCTTGGTCAGGCGGCCAAAGTTGAGGTCGGAAAAAATGTCGCCCAGCAGGATCAGTCGGCGGAAGCGGTTTTCCCGCAGCATCCGCGTGGCCTGCTCCGCGCGGCTGATCTCGGACCCCAGGTGCAGGTCGGAGAGGATGAGCGTGTCGTAAACGGCGGAACTCATCACCCCAGTTCTAGCAAAGCAATGTTACAGGGTAATGAAAATTGCACACAAAATAGGGCAGTAACTAAAATGTAGGCGCGAGCGTCCCGCTCGTGCGGCAGCGCCACGGACGGCGCCGCATGAGTCGGACGCCCGCGCGGCAGCGCCACGGACGGTGCTGCACGAGCCGGACACTCGCGCCGCAGCAGCGCCACGGACAGCGCCGCATGAGCCAGACGCTCGTGCGGCAGCGCCACGGACAGCGCCGCATGAGCCGGACGCCCGCGCGGCAGCGCCACGGACGGTGCTGCACGAGCCGGACGCCCGCGCGGCAGCGCCACGGACGGCGCCGCACGAGCCGGACGCCCGCGCGACAGCGCCACGGACAGCGCCGCATGAGCCGGACGACCGCGGCAGCAGCGCCACGGAACGGCTCTGCACGAGCTGCGCGCCGTGCCGCAGCGCCACGGACAGCGCCGCACGAGCGGGACGCTCGCGCCCACATTTTCATCGGAGCTTATTTCGGGGCGGGGGGCACGTACTCCTTGGGCGGGGCCGCGCCTTCGCCGAAAAAGTATTGTTCAATCTGCTTGACGATGGCTTCCTGATCTTCGCGGCGGGCGGGGTTGAGACGATATTCGTTCAGCAACATCTTGCAGAATTCCGTCCATCCCTTCCAGGCTTCGAGGGAGACGTTGTCATAGACTTTCTGACCCAGCGGGCTGTCGAAGGGGGGCTCATCCAGACCGGGAAGCTCCTTTTTCAGCTTGACGCAGAAGACCTTGTGCTCAGCCATTTCGTTCCTCGCGATCCATTTCCCGCAATCATTATCTTGCAATCAGGAAAGAAAATTATCTCACAAGGTGGGAGCATCGGGTCGGATCGTATGTCGGGTCCACGCGCCATCCATGATTTGAGGCACGATTTATTTGTGTCGCTGACTCGTGACCAGGCGGGTCGTCGCCACGCGGGCTGGGGCCCGCTTTATGTAGCGGTAGAACCTGGCCGGTCCACGCTGTTTCCAATACTGGGCGTCATAGTCATCGACGCCCGGCCCGTGACGCAGGCGGCTGAAGAAGACGCGCTGCGCCGGGTTGACCACGATACCCACATGCCCCGGCCAGATCACCAGGTCCCCGGGTTGCGGACGTGTTACGCGCTCGAAGTCATCCGTTCCATCGTAGAGATCGGATGAACTCGCGTAGGGATAAGGAAACCCGGCCTGGAGATAGATGGCGTGCACCAGGTGTGAACAATCAGGCTGCCTGGCCGCCTTGGCCCGCTCATCAAGCGCGGCGGCAATTACTGATAACCCGTCGTCCGGACTCAAGACAGCCGGGGCCGGACGCCGGCCGGCATGCTCCTGGCCGGCATGCTCGTGGCGAACATGCTCTTGGCGAATATGGGTAACTGCGTCCGGGCTCTGGGCCGGCTGGGTCTGCGCCTGCGCGAAAGACGCACTAAGCGCAAATCCGAAGAGAGTTAGCGCGCCCACGCTGCTTGTGCTGAATCGCATGGCTTGTATTTTGATGCGGAATCGGGGGATGGCGACAGGTTACGCTGGTGCTAGGACATCCGCCGGGAAGGAGGTTAGCAGTGTGGGTCGGACACTCCTGTCCGACGCCTTGGAAGCTGATTGAGAGCTGGGGGATCGTGCAGATCCTTGCGGCTTCACAGAGTGAAGAGTTTGCAAAACATTAAGAATCAAAAGCGGCGGGCGAGGGCGCCCGCCCCACACGGGCAGTGAATCTATCGGCCTTACACATCGCACAAATCCACCGCCTCGCGCAGCGAGGTCAGGGGATCGCGCGTGGGCACAAACTCATGCGCCACATAACCCTTGAAATTGGCGGCTGCGATGCCGCGCATCACCCCGTCCCATTGCACTTCCTGCGTATTGTCGAGTTCATGCCGGCCGGGGACGCCGCCGGTATGGAAGTGAGCCAGCCACTGGATATTCTGCTGGATGGTCGAGATCAGGTCTCCCTCCATGATTTGCATGTGGTAAATGTCGTAAAGCAGCTTGACGTGGGGCGAGTTCACCGCCTGCACCACCTGCACACCCCATGCAGTGTGGTCGCACATGTAATCCTTGTGATTCACCTTGCTGTTGAGCAGTTCCATGCAGATGACAACGCCATTGTCCTCGGCAATCTTTTTCACCCGGTTGAGCCCGATGATGGTGTTCTTCGCACCCTCTTCGTCTGACATGCCGGCGCGGTTGCCGGAAAAAGTAATCACATTCGGTACGCCGGCTTTGGCTGCCAGCGGAATGTACTTGCGAAACCCTTCCTCGATGCCGGCGTGGTTCTCGACCCGGTTCAGGGCATTGGGAATGTCACCACCGCCGGCGTAGGCCATGCTGCACACCAGACCATACTTCCGCGGTACTTCATATTCTTCCGGCTTGAGGAGGTCGACGGCCTTCAGGCCGATCTGGGCGGCGTAAGCACAGAGCTGGTCGAGCGGGATGTCTTTATAGCACCAACGTGAGACCGACTGCTTGATCCGCCCCTTGCGCTGGGTCGGGGCAACTTGCTGCGACCAGGCCAGGGAGGACACAGACGCTACAGCCGCTCCCGATAGAGCGCCCTTCAGGACGCTGCGCCGCGATAGTTTATCCATAGACCGCAAAGTGTACATCGGAAGGGTGGAGAATGGGGAGTCTGTAGACCATAAACCGTTGCAGTCCTGCTCTCAGGGGACTAGACTTCCGTTTCCATTCATGCGGGCGAAAGGGGATATCGTGGGCCGTCTTCGTTCGATGGAAGGTTCATCGGCTCTGGGACTTGGAATGAAAGCGCTGATAACCGGGATCGTGCTGACCACCTTACCGTTTCTGGCGGCACAGACAAGAACGATCAAACCTGCCTCGCAGTCTGCTCCACCTGCGGTGGTGGAGCGCGGTAAATCTCTGTTTGGCCAGAATTGTGCCTTTTGTCATGGTCGCGAAGGTTTCGGCGGCGAAACCGGACCGAACCTGATGGATTCAGACCTGGTCGCCAGCGACGTGCGCGGCAATAAGATCGGTGCGGTCGTACGCAATGGACGCCCCGAAAGCGGCATGCCGGCGTTCAAGCTCTCTCTCCCGGAGATTACGGAGTTAGCCGCTTTCCTGCATGCCCAGAAAAAGAAGTCAGAGTCGCGGCCGGGGGGACGGCGAGGTGTATCGGTCAGCGATCTTCAGACGGGCAACGTCGAGGCCGGCAAACAATATTTCAATGGCGCGGGCGCCTGCTCGTCCTGCCATTCCCCCACTGGCGATCTGGCCGGCGTGGCCAGCCATTACCGCGGGCTGGAGCTGGAAAGGCGCATGCTCTATCCGCGCTTCGCCAAAGCGACAGTCACCGTCACCACGGCGTCCGGCCAGACCGTGTCTGGCGAGCTCTCGTATCAGGACGAGTTCACGATCGGGCTAACCGACGGGGCTGGATGGTATCACTCCTGGCCCACCAGTTCGATTAAGTACACGATCCACGCACCCGCCGAAGCTCATGTCGAGTTATTGGGAAAGTACACCGACGACGACGTTCACAACCTGATGGCTTATCTGCAAACGCTGCGCTAGGAGCGAACCGGATTGCGAACCACAAAATATTTCCATAACGCTCTTCTTCTCGTGCTCATCCTGACTTTCCTGTTTTCTGGCCGCATGGGGGCGCAGGGTCTCGATCCGGCGACGATTGCGAATCCACCCGCCGACAGCTGGCCAAGCTATCATGGCGATTATTCGGGCAGGCGCCATAGTCCTCTGACCAAGATCACCCCGCAGAACGTTGGGTCGCTTACTCTGGCCTGGGCCTTCCAGACGGGACAGCCAGCGGCACTGAAGTCCTCGCCCCTTCTGGTCAACGGCATCCTGTACTTCACTGTGCCGGATAACGTATGGGCGGTGGATGCGCGTTCCGGACATCAGATCTGGCATTACACCTATCCGCCGAACAAGGGCCTCCACATCGGCCATCGCGGCGTTGCCATGTACAAAGGCTGGTTGTACTTCACGACCCCGGATGCCCACCTCATTTCTCTGGACGCCAAAAACGGCAAAGTCCGCTGGAACGTCCAGATCGCGGACAACGACAAGGGGTACTGGTCCACCATGTCACCCCTGGTGGTGCGCGATCACGTGCTGGTTGGCGTCGGCGGTGATATGGACAACCTGCCCGGGTTTCTGCGTTCCGTTGATCCTGAGACCGGCAAGACGCAATGGCAGTGGGACGTCACGCCTCCGGCAGGCACTCCGAATACAGCCTCGGGAGGCATGACCTGGATGACTGGCACCTATGACCCGGACCTGAATCTGGTCTACTGGGGAACGGGCAATCCCACGCCAGTGCTGAACGGCAAAACCCGGCCCGGCGACAACCTTTACACCTGCAGCATCGTGGCCCTCAATGCCGACACCGGGAAACTGGCCTGGGCTTTTCAGGTCTCTCCGCATGACACCCACGATTGGGATGCGGTCGAAACTCCGGTGTTGGTCGATGCCGATTTCGGAGGACAACCGCGCAAGATGCTGATGCAGACCTCGCGCAACGGATACTTCTTCGTACTCGACCGGACCAACGGCAAGAATCTTCTTACGGTGCCCTACGGCCCGGTGAACTGGACCCTTGGCGTGGACGGAAAGGGGCGACCGGTTCCGAACCCAGACAAGGAACCGGCCCCCGACGGTCGCTTGATCGCACCCGATGAAGGCGGTATGACCAACTACCGGTCTCCCAGTTTCGATCCCAAGACCGGACTGTTCATCGTTTCCGCTCACCCCAGTTGGTCGATCTACTTTGCCAAACCCGCCGACGGGACCTACGGCTGGGCCGGAGCGGACTACACCGTCTGGAGCAAAGGGGTCATCGAAGCCATCGACTACCGGACTGGCAAGATTCGCTGGACCCACGAAGTGGGAAAAGATATTTTCGCGGGCGTGCTGACCACCGACTCGGGACTGACTTTCACCGGCGACATTGCCGGCAATGTTCTCGCTCTCGATACCAGCAACGGCAAGACTCTATGGCACGCCGGCACCAGCGAACGGATGGACACTTCTCCGATCACGTATGAACTGGACAAACGCCAATATGTGGTGACCGGCACCGGCGGCGTGATCTTCGCCTGGGCCTTGCCGGAGAGTGTCCAGTAGGCGGTTGCAGCAAGGGACTTGAGTAGTGGGCCCGGTCAACCGAGGGATCCCGAGAGGGTAGCCATTCCGGGTGTTTTCATCCGATAGAACCCAAGGGCAGGCACTTCTTCCGATTGGCGACCTTCGCTCCCGTGGGCTGCACCCGGACCACAGCATCTTCAATCGAACAGAAACTGCGATTACCAGTGATGTTCAGCGTCTCCGGAATGGCGCTAGCATAGTACTCCGGGTTCGGCGGGCCGGCGGTGCCACTTGCGGCGAAGGTATAGCCACTCTTGGTGCCCGTCGCCAGAACGTTGTCGATCAAGCACGCCCGGTTTGATTTCGGAGTGCAGGGAGCGGCTCCACCAAGGCTTTTCAAATTCGCGGCATAGCCAATGGTCGGATAGGCGTTGTTGTAGGTGACCATTCCGACATTGATGGCATGAACGGACCCGACAGCAGACGCCTCATTCGCCGCGATGCGAGCGTGCAACAGGTTGGGAATAGCGATTGCTGAAATGATCAGAATGATGGCTACCACGATCAGTAGTTCGATCAACGAAAATCCTTCCAGCGCCTGCCTGCCCTTCATCATTATCATGGATTCCACGCCCAAATTTCTAGAGGTTGCACAGCGTGGATCCTAAGCGGGTCTAGAGGCAGCCAACGGCAGCAACAGGGTGACACGCTTAATTCCCAAGCCTTGATAAGAGTCTGGTCCCTTTTTCGCCTTTACACCAGAGTACTGAAGTACTTGAGCCTGCCGCCCCTCAGTTTTTCAGCTTATGCCGCTCGCAGGCCTCCACGGTTTTCGTCGGGTCCACTGCCGCATCATCGACTTGTTCGTTGATGATCTTCCCTGATTTGTCGATGAGGAAAGTGGCGCGCCTGGCGCTTTCCATGGGAACGCCCTGGATATCAAACTTCTGAGTCAATCCATAGCGGCTGGTCACCGGACCTCCCCAGTCGCCAAGAATGGGAAAACTGATTCCGTTTTGTTGAGCGAAAGCAAAGTTTGAGAAGGGGCTGTCCATGCTCACACCCAGGACCTGGGTGTCGGCGCCCTCCAGCTTGGTGATGTTCTGCTGGAGAGCTTTCATTTCACGGGTTCAACCCCCGGTGAAGGCGAAGACGAAGAAGGCCAGGGCGACGTTTTTCTTACCCCTGTAATCGTGTAACGATATTTTCTTCAGTTCCTTACCATCGAAGGTTAATAGTGTGAAATCCGGAGCCGTGTCGCCCACTTTGAGTTTCATGGGCGCAGGCGCTTTTTCTACCTTGTTCTGGGATTTATTCTGGGCCTGCAAAAATGAAGGCACCACCATAAGATTTATAAGCCCCAGACAGACAACGTGTTTCCACTCTGGTTTCATTGGCAAACTCCTCGAATTGCGGGCCGCGCGAGCGGGCAAAAAGAACAAAAGAAGAAGTTGGTGGGCCCTCCAGGATTTGAACCTGGGACCAATGGATTATGAGTCCACTGCTCTAACCGCTGAGCTAAGGGCCCGCTGCAGCGTCAACGAGTCAACAGTTTCGCATAGCGCCTGGGCAACCACCAACTGCTGCCCTGGCCCAATCCGCCTACCGCACCTCTGACCCGAAGTCATTGCGTACGCGGCACATTCTCGCCGTTCTCGTTACTTTCGTACCGGAGCGCGGAACATTATAAGAGGCTAAACTGGGGCGCTAGATCGAAATTGTCGAAGTGATTGCGGAATGCAAAGCCAAACTCAAAGTGTTCTCGCGCGGGTCAGCCAACAGCTCTCGCATTTGGAAAAGCGCGATGGAGAACTGTGGCTGATCGTATCGCTCACCGGGCTGATGGTCGGCGCCGGTCTCCTGGCCGTTCTTTTCCCCGCGGCCTTTCTCAAGCAAGGCAGCATTCACTTTGAACTGACAGTGTCGCGACCGCTGGTGCTTGGCCTGGTGGCTCTGTTAATCCTGCTCAACACCTATTTGGTGTCCCGGCGCATGGAAATCCGCCGCCTGCGGGAAGAGTTAATCTCGCGGACCATTCAGCAGGAACTGGTGCAGCAGCAATCTTTCACCGATCCCCTGACCGAGATTTTCAATCGCCAGTCTCTTGAAGATATGGCGGGCCGCTTCATGAGTCACGCCCGGCGTTCCAAGAAGGCGCTTACCGTCATGCTGATCGACGTGGATGGGTTCAAGGATGTGAACACCCGGTTCGGCCACCTGACCGGCGATGTCGTGCTGGCCAACACGGCAGCCCTGCTGAAACATTCCGTGCGCGGCTCCGACGCCGTGTTTCGTTACGGCGGCGATGAATTCCTCATCATTCTGGCGGACACCTCATGCACCGACGCCAGGCATGTGGTCGATCGGATAAGGGCCGGCCTGACGGAATGGAACCGGGCGGGACACCTGGAAAAGTTTGAGTTGAGTCTGAGCATCGGGGTCTCCGAATGGACGGAAGGGAAGACTCTGGATGACCTGCTCGACGGCGCGGACCACCAGATGTACGCGGCCAAAGCTGACCGCAAATTGAGCAAGGGACAAGCGGCTGGAGTCTGAATCGTGGCGGCCGGGCGTCTCGCCCGTCCTCTAACTGCTACATCAATAGCTCATTGGCGCGCTGCACCAGCGGGTGCTGCATCTCCTGCAGGTCGTTCTTCACCAGATTGAGCCCGTACACGCACTGCTCGAAGTTCTGCGACAGGTTGGCGAAAAGCGGCGCCACCTTCGCGTACTCGAAGTGCTCGAACTTGGAGACGATGTAGTAGCTTTCCTTGCCGGCCTTGATCCAGTCGACGAAATTTTCCGTCCGGTTGCGGCGCAGGCGAAAGTGGTTGATGCTCTCGGGAAACATGCCGGTAAAGAAAAGGGTGTAGTCGCCGATGTGCTTGCGCACCTGGCGCTCGCGATCGAAAGAAGGCGCGGGCCCGAACACGGGATTCGATTCCACCAGCATCTCGCCCACATCGGTCAGCGGCCGGCCCCCGGCATTGCGAACCCCGAATAATTCCTCGACATCACAAAATTCGGCCAGCAGGTGGGCGACGTAATTCACGATCTGGGGATCGCGCAGACCTATCTCCTCGGCATAGTGCCGGCCCACGAGCTCGATAAACAACTGCTGCAAGGGATGCGATTCCGGAATCATTCTGGATCTCACCTCCGCCTCAAGAAACCCGTGTGACGCGGGATTCATGACAACACGTCGTTCGTCCTACTTAACCTCAGCTTGATGGCCAAGGCAAGTGACTTTTGTAAGTCACGCCAATCGATATTTCCTATCCACTTAGAACCCCGCGACAACTCAAAGGTTTCTCCCGTGAGTTGCTGGCAGACCTCGCCCTTGGCTGCTAATCCCGGCCGCTTCGGCCCGGCTACAATGAATTCATGGAGGCAACATGGAACGGACCAACATCTCCAGCGGCGCACCCTGGGAACCAATCGTGGGTTACTCTCGTGCCGTCAAGGTCGGCCCTTACGTGCATGTGGCCGGCACCACCGCCACGGGCGCCGACGGCAAGATCGTCGGTGTGGGCGACGCTCGTGCTCAAACCATTCAGACCTTGAAGAACATCGAGTCGGCTTTGTTGAAGGCGGGCGCGACCCTGAAGGATGTAGTACGCACGCGAATGTTCGTTATCAACATTGCCGAATGGGAAAAAATCGGAAAGGCGCACGGGGAGTTCTTTCGTGAGATCCGTCCGGCGACGTCGATGGTGCAGGTGAGCGCGCTGATATCGCCGGAAATGCTGGTGGAGATCGAAGCCGATGCCGTCATCGGCGGCTGATGTCCCATGTCAGGAGTGTCCGTCTGAGACCAGCATGGTGTATCATGCCCACCCGAACCCAAGAGGTGGACATGCGTTATCTGCTCAGCCTGATTGTAGCGTTTATCCTGGTCTCATCCGTCCTGTCCCAAACCACAGCACCGCCGGCAGTGACTGTTATCCGCGCGGGCGTACTCATTGACGGCAAATCCGACCAGCCCCGTCGGGATCAAGTGATCGTGATTCGAGGCAACCGTATTGAAAGCGTTTCGGACGCTGCCGCCGCCAAAATTCCCGCAGGCGCGACCACCATCGATCTCTCGCACGCCACCGTATTGCCCGGCCTGATCGACTCCCATACTCATATCTTCCTGCAGGGAGAAGACCCGGCGCAGGGCGGCTACGACGCCAACATTCTGAGATATCCCCTGGCCTTGCGCGCGGCGCGGGCCACGGTCTCGGCCCGGCGCGCCCTGGAGCAGGGCTTTACCACGATCCGCGATCTGGAGACCGAAGGCGCGGGTTATGGAGATGTGGGAATCAAGGAGGCGATCGAAGGCGGCTACATTCCCGGACCGCGGATGTTCGTGGTGACCCGTGCCATTTCCACCACCGGCGGCTACAACCTCGAAGGCTACGCACCTGAACTTGTCATGCCCAAGGGGGTGCAGATTATCGACGGTCCGGTCGAGGCGCGGAAAGCGGCGCGCGAACAGCTTGACCACGGCGCGGACTGGATCAAGGTTTATATGACTCATCGCTCCTGGCTGGGAAAGCATGGTGAACTGGTCTCCCAGCCCACTCTTACCCTCGAGGAACTGAAGGCGATCGTGGACGAAACTCACGGCTGGGGGAGGAAAGTAGCTTGTCACGCCTACAACGGCATCGGTCTGCAGCGCGCCCTGGATGGCGGTTGCGACTCGATCGAACATGGTCTGGAAATCACCGACGCGCAGATCGCCCAGATGGTGAAGCAGGGTACGTGGTACTGCGCCACCCTGGCCGCGTACTACCACGACTGGGCGCCGGCCGGCACGCCCAATGGCCAGCGTGACCGCGAACGCGTCGCGGAGCACGGGATTTCCTTCCAGAAGGCCCTGAAGGCGGGAGTGAAAATCGTTTTCGGCACTGACATGGGCGGCATCCTCTGGACCGAACCGATGGCGCAGGAGTTTCCCCGCATGGCCGAATTTGGCATGTCGCCGATGGAAATCATCAAGAGCGCCACTTCACGCGCCGCCGACATGCTCGATATGACGGGCGAGATCGGGGTGGTCGCGCCGGGCGCATACGCCGACATCGTCGCCGTCAAGGGCGATCCTCTCCACGACATCAGGGTTCTGGGAGATGTGACCTTTGTGATGAAGGATGGCGGGGTGTTCAGGAACAGCGTTCAATGACGGCGCCACCTGTACTGTGCCGCCCAGGCGCAAAGAAAGAGGACAGGAAGTGATGAATCCCCTTGACAGCGTGATTGCGCAGGTCATAATGCAGAATTCTCCGTGATCCTCGAGCCTCCGATCTGGCATAAGGTTCCGGATTCGGGCTGTGCGAGGAGCATCTTATGAGCGTTCTGGAGCTTTGCGATTCAGATGTCGCTGCGGTGCGGGTCGAAGCCAGTGCGGCGGACGGCATCCGCTTGATGCTCGACCGGCATGTTGGTGCCGTGGGCGTGGTCGATAGCGAAGGCCGGGTCGCGGGCATCTTTACCGAGCGCGATGTGCTGCGCAAGCTGTCCCTCACGGGCCGCGATCCCGAGGTCACGCCGGTGCGGGAATTGATGACCACTCCGGTCGAGCTGGCGACCACCGAGACGCGGCCGGGCGAAGCCCTGGCCACGATGCTGGAACGGCATTTTCGCCATCTTCCTGTAGTGGACAATTCCGGCAAGCTGCTGGGCATGCTTTCCATTCGCAACCTGCTGGAGCAGCGGATCGACGACCTCAGCCACGAACTGGACGCGCTCGAGCAGTACGTCACCAACGACGGGCCGGGCGGCTAAACCCGGGGCTCGGCATCGGACCGCTGGTTAAAATACACGACCGGATGCGCAAAATCTTCTGGCCCGTCCAAAGCCAATCTGGGGGTTGGCATGGCCACATCGGGGCGGAGCTGTGCTTCAGTGCAGCCTTGCAGGAATCGCGTCTTTCTTCGGGATCTACTTTGATCGCACCTACTCAATGAGGAGCCAATGAAAGCAGCCAGGCCCATATTTGTTGCAATCATTTTCACGACGTTTTGCCTCTGCGCTCTTGCCGGCGGACAGGAATCCCCCGGACGGGCGTCCAGTCGGGTCGTGGTTCGCGCTGGCAAGTTGCTGGATGTCCGCGGGGGAAAGACCCTGACCGACCAGGCCATCGTGATCGAAGAAGGCAAAATCGTGAGCGTCGGCCCCTTCACCCAGGCCAGCCGCACGCCGGGGGATCACTGGATCGATCTTTCGAAAGCTACCGTGCTGCCCGGCTTGACCGATGCGCACACCCACCTGACCGGCGACCCGCAAGACATCGGCTACCCGTCCCTGGGTATCTCCATTCCGCGCGCTACTCTGATCGGCGCTCGCAACGCGCGCATTACGTTAGAGGCCGGTTTTACAACCGTCCGCAACGTCGGCGCCGAAGGCTATAGCGACGTAGCGTTGCGTGACGCCATCAACGCGGGCGATATTCCGGGGCCCCACATGCTGGTCAGCGGGCCGCCCCTCGGGATCACCGGAGGGCACTGCGACGAGAACCTGCTGCCGATCGAATACCATGTGACCGCCGAGGGCGTTGCCGATGGTGTGGAGGCCGTGCAGCACAAAGTCCGCGAGACCATCAAGTACGGCGCTGATCTGATCAAGATTTGCGCCACTGGAGGCGTGCTTTCGCACGGCGACAATCCCCAGGCCTCGCAATACACGCTCGAGGAAATGAAAGCGATCGTCGCCGACGCGCATCGACTGGGGCGCAAGGTTGCCGCTCACGCGCACGGCGCTCAGGGTATTCTTTGGGCCTCGGAAGCGGGTGTCGACTCAATCGAGCATGGCTCTTACATTGACGACGCCGGGATTGCCGAGATGAAAAAGAACGGTACCTATCTGGTGCCGACGTTGTACCTGGCCGACTGGTTTCTGGAAAATGCGGAGCGCCTGCACGTTCCCCCGGAGATGATCGCGAAAGGCCGCGAAGTCATGCCGGCCGCCCGCAAAAACATCGCCCATGCCTTCGCCAGCGGAGTCAAGGTGGCCTTCGGCACCGATGCCGCCGTGTATCCCCACGGGCTGAATGCGCACGAGTTCGCGGTCATGGTGAAACTGGGACTCAGTCCCCTGCAGGCGATTCAGTCAGCTACCATCAACGCGGCTGACCTGCTGGGCTGGTCCGACCGGATGGGCGCGGTCGAAGCGGGCAAGTGGGCCGACCTCATCGCCGTGGACGGCGATCCTCTGCACGATGTGACCATCCTCGAGCAGGTGAAGTTCGTGATGAAGGGCGGAGAAGTGGTGAAGAACGAATACCGGAAGTGAAGGGAGTGTCCGCCTCACCCGTTCCCACCCAACACCAAAGGCCGGCTTCTCAGCCGGCCTTCACACAGAACCTCAAGCGCGAACTATTTCTTGGGGGCGATAGCGTCCTTGGTGGCCTTGGCTACGCGGAACTTCACCACGGTCTTGGCTTTGATCTGGATGGGCTCACCAGTCTGAGGATTGCGTCCCATGCGGGCCTTGCGATGCGCCTTTACCAGCCGGCCCAGTCCCGGGATTACGAAGATGCCGTTCTTCTTGGTCTCTTTGACGGCGACGTCGGTGAGGTGCTCGAGAAACGACGCAGCGGTCTTGTTGTTGGTCTCAATTTTCTCGGCCAGATGGCGGACGAGTTGTGTTTTGGTCATGCCTGAAGCCATGAAAACCTCCTCTTAATTCCCTAAAATTTTCCTGCGGTGAGCGCTATCTTATACCAGCGTTCTGTGGAAAAGGTGCATTCCAGCCCCATTTTATGCGGATTTCTGCACGCTGGTGCCCGAAAAGGTCATAAAAATGGCCTTCGCGCGTGCCCCCACGTCCCAAAGCGGCCCATTCTGCCGCTGCAGTCAACGAAGGGCCGAATCGTAGGTTTGCCCGGGCTGATGTCATAATAGTTTTTGGAGACCCATCCCGTGAGTTGTGCGATTTGCGAAAAACGGAAGGAGAAGCGCTTTTGCCCGGCCATCCATGGCCGCATTTGCCCGCAATGCTGCGGCGAACAGCGTGAAGTGACGCTCGACTGCCCCAGTGACTGTGTGTATCTGCAGCAAGCCCGCGAGCACGAAAAGCCGCGCAGCCTGGCGGACCTGGATCCGGCAGATCTTTTCCTGCAGGTCGAGGTTGGAGAGCAATTTCTTTACCAGCACGAACATTTGATCATGGGCTTGACCTTCGCTCTCTCGAAGAGCGTTCGGGCTGACCGCAGCTTGAAGGATGTTGACCTGATCGCGGCCCTCACTTCGTTGGCAAAAACCTGGGAGACGCTGGTCAACTCAGGGTTACTTTATGAGAATCCGATGGCCGGCGCTCCCCAGCAGGCGGTGGCGGCGGAAGTGCAGAGCATGCTCAAGGAATATCGCGAAGCCGAGCAAAAGCATGTGGGATACGTGCAGCTACGGGATTCGGAAGTGCTGCGCGCCCTGGTTTTCATGGTACGCATGGCCCACGGCCGCACCTCGGGCAGGCCGAAATCACGGGCCTTCGTCGATTTCCTTTTGGCCCAGTTTCCAGAGAAGCCATCCGGAATCGCCGCGCCGGAAGAAGCCGGCAGCAGGATTGTTGTGCCGTAAGTCGGAGTTCAGACCCGCCTTTTCGTCCCGTCCTCGACCTCCGACGCCCGCTTTACTTCTTGCCCCGGCGGCAGGGCATCTCTCAATCCGCGCACCGTACGTTTGAATGCCGGATGCCGCACCTCCGGCGCAATTTCGGCGAGTGGCTCCAGGACGAAGCGGCGCTGGTGCATGGCTGGGTGGGGTATGGTCAGACCCTTGGCCGCGATAATCGCACTCCCGAACAGAAGAATGTCGATGTCAATGTTGCGAGGACCCTTTTTCTGTTTCCGCCGGCGTCCCATTTTCCGCTCGACGGCAAGCACTCCATTGAGTAGCTGCCGGGGCATTTTCTCCGTGTCCAGCTGGACGGCGCAATTCAGAAACCAGGGTTGAGCCGTGAGTTCGATTGGTTCCGTTTCGTAGAATGACGAGACCGACACTACGTCGCCCAGACCACCCAGGTGGTGGATCGCCTTGTTCAGGTTCGCCGCCCGGTCCCCGAGGTTGGAGCCGAGCGATAGATAGACATGCTTGGGCATGAGCGACTACTTTCCTGTTTTCCGGCCCGGATTTTCAGACGCAATATGGCGTTGTGTACGAAACGGGCGCGCTGGCGCCCTCAGGGAAGCCTGGCTCAGTATGACTTTCGTCACTTTCGCGCGTTCGCGCCGGAAAGCTACCATGAAGACTCTATGCCGCTGGAGTCGCTGCTCCTCAGCCGGGATCCCGAGGTAATTCGCATCCTCCAGCCGGCCTTGGAGAAGCTCGCTATTGACGTCGAAGTCTGCCGCGGGGTCAGCTCAGGCCACGAAATCCTGCGCACCGAGAAGTTTGACGCTGTCATTGTAGATTGTGATGACCTGAAAGGCGCCCTGGGCGTCCTCGAAGGCTTGCGTAAGAGCGCCAGCAACAAGAATTCCGTTACTTTCGCCATTCTGAACGGCAGCACGACGACCCAGCAGGCATTCCAGATGGGAGCAAATTTCGTCCTGCAGAAACCAGTTTCAGCGCTGAATGCCCGGCGCTGCTTCAGCGCCGCAGTCAATTTCATGATACGCGAGCGGCGGCGCTATTTCCGGCATCCGGTCGAGATGTCGGCGTCGCTTTCGTTTGGCGAAGGGCAGAAGGTAAAGGTATCGCTGACCAACCTCAGCGAGGGCGGCATGGCCATTTTCTTCCGTGGTCCGCTGCCCAAGGGCGGCGTCTCCACCGTGTCATTCAAGCTGCCGGGTGCGGCCACTCCCGTGGAACCGAAAGTCCAGGTTGCCTGGATGGACGAATCCGGCCGTGCCGGTCTGCGCTTCGTCGATATGCCCAAGGACGCGCGGACGCAACTGGACGCATGGCTAGCCGAGCAGTGCCAAAAGATGGACCAGCTTTCCAAGTGATTCGGTTCCTTCTCAACCGCGCCCTCCCGTCCCACAACCACGCCTCTGAGCGTACCCGAATTGAGACTTGCGCATTTTCGCCATGCCCATCAGGCTGGAAAGGAAATCACAACCGAGGTCTTATGCTGTCGATTCACGCAAGAATTGATCGCGCCCAACGCCTGGTGCGCATGCTGGAGGGAGATGCGCCGCGCCTGGCGGTCCGGGTAGCGGAGCTGACTCCGGAGCATCAACAGTCGGCGAAAAGCTATGCCGCACAACTGACGGCGCACGCCCGCGCAGAACTGGAAAAGCTTCTGGAAGAAGGCTCGTACTGGGATTTCAACGACACGACGCCTCACCCTGCCGACTAGGAAAGCCCTGCCCAATACCTGGCGGGGTAATCGCCCGACTGGCGCCCCTATTTCAGCTTTACGAAGAGCAAAACGAAGATCGCCCACACCCCAACGGTGACTGGAAACTGCGCCGCCTGCGTATCCCGCAGAAACGAACCTCTCGGAAGCGCGAAACTAAACAAGAGCATGGCGATAGCCGTCAGTATCCCCAGGACCAATTTGCTTTTCCACGTCATTTTTGTCTCCTCGCTTTCGGTTTTCCGACGTGCTGCGTACTGGAATCGGCAGCCATAGTAGGCCGCACGGAGACGGACGTCAACGGTAGTGCTTCACCAGCAATCGCGGGACAGAGCTTGTGGGTGTTGGGTAGATCAGTTCTGGCCGCCGCTACCTTGGAACGGCAGCAGAACACGCTCCTTCAAACTACGGGTTGCGCGGAGGCATGGGCCACGGGAGCGGCCGCCTCCTCTTCCTCTTCCACTGTGGTTTCTTCCCACAAGGTTCGGTCGCGCAGGATGCGGGAGACCAGAGCAGTGTGCATGGCGTGTCCGGCACGGTCGGCAACCACGTTGCCTAGAATCTGTTTGCCTAACAGCGCCAGGTCCCCGATCAGGTCCAGAACCTTGTGCCGCACAAATTCATCGGGAAAGCGGAGCGGCGGATTCATCAGACCCTCGCGCGTAAGCACAACGGCATTTTCCTGGGACGCGCCCCGAATCAGACCCTGCTGCCGCATGGCATCGGCTTCGTGCAGGAAACCGAACGTCCTTGCCGCTGCGATCTGGGTTCGATAATTCCCGTCGGAAAGATCGACCCGGAAAGTTTCTTTCCCGATCAGGGGATGGGGGAAATTGATGGCGTAAGAAACTGAATAAGTATCGGCCGGATACACCGCGATGAACTTGGCCCCTTCCCGCACCTCGAGCTCACGCCGGATACGCAGATAGGTGCGCGGCCTTCTTTGCTTGCGAACGCCGGCGTTGCGGATGGCTTCCACAAAGGGCAGGGCGCTCCCGTCGAGAATGGGTAGCTCCAGATTGTCCAGCTCAATGATGGCATTGTCGATGCCGCAACCGATTAGCGCCGAGAGCAGATGCTCGGTGGTAGAAATCAGCACGCCCTTTTTCATCAGACTGGTGGCGTAGCTGACCCGGGCCACATTCCGGCTTATGGCCTCGAGTTCATAACCGTCAAGATCGGTGCGGCGAAAGATTACGCCCGATCCAGCCGGCGCGGGCAGGATCCGCAGGCGCACGGGAGCGCCGCTATGCAGCCCTACGCCGCTGCATTCGGCAGGGGTCCGAATTGTCTGCTCATGTATCAAAAGAGATCGGCTGTCTAGTGTTTGATGACGAATCTATCCTGCCCAGCGAACCTTCGACTGTGGCTAATTAGCCACACTTCCGTGGTTATGGGCAGGAGGCACGAGGGGGAGACATCGGTATATCTATATGATATTAAATGATTTAATTCTGCATTCCAGATTTGTGCAGAACCAAGGTGTTACTTCCTAGGTTAGTGCTGTTTGCAACCTCTGACCAGTCGATGGACGGCTGAGGGCCACCTGTCACCAGATCCGAGCGGATTGGATAGCGCCCTGGTCAAGACTTGGCGGCACAAGCTCAGCGCTTCTTGTGTTCCAGTGCCGCTGCGGCGTCAAACTGGGAATCACTGATCCCCTGGTTGTAGCTGACCACGGTCAGGAAGCGCTGGCTGGACATGTCGCCGTTAAAGAAACGCGTAATCGTGTGCGGAGTCATGACGCCTTGCACTTCCCGGTAATTGTCGTAGACCTCGTCTTCCCGGTTTCGTTGCTTGTCGGTCGTATCCCGCCAGGAGTAGCTTTTCTTTACCGGCAAGTGATCATCGGTGCTCAGGTACAGGGTGACGCCCTCATTTTTTGCGTTCATGACCGTGACCTGCTCGACCGGTTTTTCTTCGGTCACGGTCTGGCCCTCGTAGAACAACGCAACTCCGGGTTCCGACAGCCACTTTCTGAGCACCCAGTCGAGCGAAAAGTGGCGTCGCCGCAAGTACTCCGTCAGGTCCTTGGGGTCCTGGGGTTGCGACCCTTTGTAGGTAATTTGGTAGCCCTTATCGCCGTTGTAGACGTAGATCACGTCCCGCTGCTTGGTAAGCTCGATGCGATCCTTGTCGGGGAACTTGTAAAAGCGCCAGAAGAGGATGCCCAGACTGTTGGGCCGGCCGTGGTGAAAGCTATAAGATCGGCCTTCCTGGCTGATGTCCTGAATATTGAGATAGGCTTGGCCCCCCAGGGCCTGGATCGTCTGGTTCAGCACCGCCCTGGCCTTGCGCACATTCGACTGGTCCACCGGAATGGATTGGGCAGGCGGCGCGCTGTCGCTCTGCGCCAGCGTCACAGCGGTCAGCAGAAGAATGGACAGGAATAACTTCATGGTTCACAAAGTTAGATGCAGGAAAACCCTCAATGTAGGCGCGAGCGTCCACGCTCGTGCTGCCGCGCCACGGACGTTGCAGCGCGAATGGGGTGCAGGTTCTGCCGTCCCGGGCGGCGCAAATGGGACCCTCGCGCTGCCGCACCAAGGCGCCTGCGCCACCGACGCTGCCGCACGAGCGGGACGCTCGCGCCCACATTCAAAACTAGCCTACCAGGACGGCTCCGCCGTTGACGTTGAAGACCTCGCCGGTGATGAAGCCGGCGTATTCCGAGCACAGGAAAAGGATGGGGCCGGCGATTTCCTCCGGCTTACCGGCGCGTCCCAGCGGGATCGCGGAAAAGATGCGTGCGCTGGTCGTCGGATCGTTCAGGGCCGGCGCCGACATATCTGTGTCCACCCAGCCCGGCGCCACCGTGTTGACGTAGATCGCATCCCGCGCCAGTTCCGTCGAAAGTCCTTTGACCATGCTGATGAGGGCGCCTTTGGTCGCGGCGTAATCGCAGTGAAACGCTTCTCCACGTTGTGCCGCGGTCGAACTGACCAGCACGATGTGTCCGGCGGAAGCGCCTGACTTCCCCTGCTTTTTCATCTGCGCCACGGAATGCTTGATCAGGGCGAAGACGCTGTCCAGATTGATGGCCATGGTGCTGCGCCATTGCGCATCGGACATCTTCTCGATGGGCGCATCCTCCGGCGGCCAGACCCCGTGATTGGCCACCAGAATATCCAATCGTCCAAATCGCTTCACCGCGGCGGCGACCAACCCCTGCGCCGTGTCCGTGCCCGATAGGTTGCAGGCCACGGCCGCGCAATTTTCCTGCCCGAGTTCCGCGACCAGTCGTTCGGACGGAGCCTTGGCCTTTTCGTAGTTGAACAACACACGCGCTCCTGCCGCGACAAACATGCGGACCGCAGCCGCGCCGATGCCGCGCGAACCGCCGGTAATGAGAGCGACCTTGCCAGAGAGAGAAAGGGGGATAGGCATGCAGAGATAGTTTCCAGTGTCAGCCCGGAATTGGCAAGTGCTGCTGGAATGTGGGCGCGAGCGTCTCGCTCGTGCCGGAGCGTCTCAGACCGGGTTCAGCTTCCCCAACTGGTGGTTCGCTCCGCCTTGAGCTCGCGGATCAGAATGCGCACCAGCATGCCGTCGTAGCGGGTGCCGCTCAGCTTTTCCAGTTCGGCCAGCGCCTGTTCGCTGGTTTTGGCGGCTGCAAATGAGCGCTCACTGGTCATGTTGACGTAGGCGTCCGTGATGGCCATGATGCGCGCCCACAACGGGATCTTCTCGCCACGCAAGCCATGGGGATAGCCGCCGCCATCAAAGGATTCGTGGTGGTGCAGCACAGCCTCGCGTAATTTTTTTCCGTCCGGGAAAGTGGCCAGAATTTCCGCCCCCACATCGGCGTGCGTTTTCAAAAAATTGAACTCTTCTTCGGTCAGCGGGCCGGGCTTGTTAAGGATGCGCTCGGGAACAAAGAGCTTGCCCACATCGTGCACCCGGGCGGCAAAGACCAGGTCGCTGATCTCCTCCGCAGGCAGGCTCAGGGAGCGCGCGATAATTTCGCTATACCGCGCCACCATCTCGCCGTGCCCTGCGCTATTCAGTTCGCGCGACTCGGCGGCATTGGTCAGGCTCTCAATGGCTTCGCGCAGAATATGGTCGGTGTGGGTTTCGTCACCGCACATCTTCTTCAGGGTGGTGATGAGCTCTTCCATGTGCTTGGGGCCGGCATGGTCGCGTTGCAGGAAGCCTTCGATGTACCCGGAGATCATCTGGCGGCGTACCGCGGCAGTCTCACCGCCAGAGAGCTCCTCGGCGGTAGAGACCAGGTCGCCGCCCTTGCGCTTGGAAACGTACATACCGGCGTCGGCGACGCGAATAATATCTTCCATGGAGAATCCGTGTACCGGAAAACTCGCTACCCCGAAGCTGCCGGTGATGCGATGCTCGGCCAGCATGGGGTCCTGGGATATCCACTGGCGCAGGCGTTCGGCCAGGATTTGGGCCTGTTCCACGCCGGTCTCCGGCATCAGAATGATGAACTCATCTCCTCCGTAGCGTGCCACCACGTTGGATTGGCGGCACTTCTGTTCCAGGAGCCGCCCCACACGAGTCAGCACCAGATCGCCCTCCAGATGTCCCTTGGTGTCGTTCACGCTCTTGAATTTATCCAGGTCCATCAACACCACCGAGATGGGACGTCCGGAGCGGGAGGCGCGTTTCAGTTCGGAACTGAGCGCTTCGAAGAAAAACCGCCGCGTCTTGATCAGCGTGAGCCCGTCGGTGATGGATTGCTGCTGCAGTTTCTGGAACACATTCGCGTTATGCAGGGCGGTGGCCAGCAGGTCGGCCAGCGTATTCATGATCAGCCGGTCGGCCGGGGTGAAGGCATCCTCTTTCTGGCTCTCCACGTTCAGGACGCCGAGGAAATTCTCTCCGTAGGCAATCGGGATACACAGAACCGAACGCGATCCGGGCAGCACTCCCTGCAGCTGGGCTTCGCTCGTGGTCTGGACCAGCGCGGCTTCTCCGCTCCGGGCCACGCGGCCGAGGATGCCCGCTCCCAGCGCGATGCGCTTACCCAGGGATTGTGCCGTAATGCCGGCTTCGGCCTTGATTTCGATTTCCTTGGTGGTGTAGTCGAGCAGGCCGATGCCGATATGGTCGAAGCTGAAATTCTTCTGGATGTGGCCGACGATGTCGGCCATCATCTGCTCCGAATCATCACTCGAAATCGCGGTCTTCGAAATATTGTTCAGGAAGGCCAACTGGCGGGAACGCCGTTGTTCCTCGGCGAACAGGCGGGCGTTCTCCACCGCGACCGAAACCTGCCCTGCTGCCGTCTGCATCACTTCCAGGTCGCGTTGCTCGAAGGCATACTCGCGCTCCGTGTTCAGCGCGGCCATGACTCCAGTCGGCCTGCCTCCCAGCAGGATGGGCGCGCCACAAAAGCACTTGGCCGGCCGCTGCGGCATGAAGGTGACCCCCAACCGCTCGCGCGCCTTCTCCAGGTCGGCGCGAATCACCAGCGGCTGGCCGCTGCGGATGATGAACTCAGTCAGGCCATTGGTCAGTTTGCGTGAGCGTTTGGGCTGGGTCTCGCCCTTGTCCACTTCCAGTTCGAACCGAATCTCATCACCTTCCTGAAACGCGATGTAGAAGTCACTGGTGTCGAAGATCTGGCCCAGTTCTTTCTGGACGGTCCGCAGGATCTCATCCTGATCCAGACGCGAGCTGATCGCCTGCCCAATCTGGGTAAGAAGGGCGAATTCCTTGGTGCGACGCTGGGCGTCGTGCATGACCGCATAGTTCTCCAGGGTCAGGCCGATCTGCAAGGCCAGTCCGATGAGCAGGCGCAGGTTCGATGAACCGAACATCCGGCGTGCGGCGTGCGGAAACAGGATCACTCCGAAATTGTGCTCCCGGGTCTGCAGGCTCACGGCAGTGACGTTGTAAATGCGCTCTTCGGTCAGCACCTCGCGGAATTGCAGGAAGCGGCCGCCGGGAAACCCTGGCAAGGGCTCGGGCATTTCGGGCACATTGCGAAAGGTCACAAAACCGCCCCGCCGGTAGGCCAGTTCGCAGACGTATTCTCCAGCTCCGCTCTTCTCCAGCTTGCCCAGGAACTCCGCGGAAAAACCGCGCTGCACCGAAGGCAGGACGGCGCGCCAGCGCTCCGAGATGCAGATGACGGCCCCGCCCGCGGGCAAGGGCGCAACCAGCCGGTCCAGTATGCTCTGCATGCTGGGGACCAGATCATCGGCTGAGAGCAGCCGCGTGGGATCCACGCCGAGAGTTGAAAAAGCCAGCGCATTTTCCTGCACTGCGCTGCGCTCGTTTTCCGCCAGCACCATTACCATGGCGATGCCCAGCGCCAGCTGCGGGATCGGCCCCAACAGATCGGACAGCTGCAAATAGGAATCGCTGAATTGTCCGAACAGCATCAGCACCGACCACAATGCCAGGGCCATCGCCAGCAGGGTGAAGGCCAGGGAATTCTTCCGGTGCGCATAACGGTAAAAGAAAAAGGAACAGTAGAGCAGCACCATGGCCACGCCCACTTCCAGGCGAAAGCGCGGGTCGGAAACAAGTTCCGGATGAAACACCCCGCCCAACATGTGCTGCTTCAAATCCCAAACGCTGAGCCCTGCTCCCGCCAGGCCCACGGCGACGTCGTACCAGCGCAGGCGGAATCTTTCTCGCATCAGGCGAGTCGAGATGAATATGCAGAGCGCCATCGCCGCCAGAAGCAGCGAAGCCAGGAGCGATATCACTGCGGAGGGATTGCGGAATGCACTCCAGGCATCCAGGACATAGTGGAGCGTGTAAGCTCCCCAGCCCAGTTGCCAGGCGCGGAAGTAGTCCTGCCGGGTCTGCTCGTAGAGGTAAGTGAAAACCAGAAAGAGCAGCAGGGCGACCACAGCCGGCACTACCAGCAAACTAATTGTTACGCTGTTCATGGCGCGAAACAGCTACCTCAGCCAGAGTGATGAGCAATTTCTAACACTCAATGGTTTCACAGCGATTCAGCCAAGACAATAGTCTTCTGTAGCGGACTCAAACCGCGGGCACCCGGTGGTTCCTCTTCTGAATCAAACGGTTGGATCGAACTTGGTGCTTCCGGGCGCTTGACGCTACATTTCCTCAGCCCGTACCATCAGGACACGACCTTTCGTAATGTCCCCCTCTTTCAGCCCGTCCTCCGCCCCTTCGGCAGGCCCACGCGTTCGTTTTGCGCCTTCGCCCACCGGCTACCTGCATGTGGGCGGCGCCCGAACCGCTCTATTCAACTGGCTGTTCGCCCGCCATCATGGCGGCACGCTCATCCTGCGCATCGAGGACACCGATCTCGAGCGTTCCACGGCAGAGATGGTTGACGGTATCTTGCAGGGCATGCGCTGGCTCGGCCTCGACTGGGACGAGGGTCCCTACCATCAAACCCAGCGTCTGGAGCTGTATCGCCAAAGCGCGGCCCAGCTGTTGGCCTCCGGACATGCCTACTATTGTTTTTGCACCAAGGAGGTGCTGGAGCAGCGCCGCGCCGCTGCGGCCGCCGAGGGTCGTCCGCCCCGCTACGAGGGTATCTGTCGGAAAAGTTCTCGCGAGGAAGGCGCCCGCAGACGCGCCGCGGGAGAATCCGCCGCGGTGCGCTTTGCGGTGCCTGAGGGCGGCAGTACCGCCTTTGACGATGCCGTCTTTGGCCGGGTGGAATTTGCTAATTCTGAACTCGAAGACTTCGTGCTGCTGCGCTCCGATGGCGTTCCCACCTATCACCTGAGCGTGGTCACCGACGACGCGGACATGCGCATCAGCCACATCATCCGGGGCGCGGACCACATTTCCAACACGCCCAAGCAGGTCCTGCTCTACCAGGCCCTGGGCGCTGCACTGCCGGTGTTCGCCCACGTGCCCTTGATCCTTGGCCCCGACAAGACGCGGTTGAGCAAACGCCACGGCGCCACCAGCGTGACCGCCTATCGCGATGAAGGGATTGTGCCGGAAGCTTTCCGCAATTTTCTGGCGCTGCTGGGATGGACCCCGCCGGAGTCCGGACCGGGCGGCGCGTCGGCGGAAATTCTGGGCGACCAGCAACTGATCCAGCGTTTCGACCTGGATGGTATCTCGCATTCCAACGCCGTATTCGATCGCGCCAAGCTGGACTGGTTCAACACGGAATACATCCGCGCTTATCCGGCGGAGAAGTTGTTTCCACTGGTTCAGGGAGAATGGCACAAGGCGGGCTTCGAGCCTGAGCACACCGATCGCGACTGGCTGCTCGCCACCATCAACCTGCTCAAGCCGCGGGCCCGCAGCCTGAAAGACTTCGCCACCTCCTTCCGCGCATTCTTCACCGACTCGTTTCAACCCGATCCCGCCGCGGTGGAGAAATTTCTGGCCGATGAACGAGTCCGCCAGATGCTGGTGGAACTGGGCGAACGCTACGCGGCCTCGGATGAAACCTTCACCGAAGCGGGAACGGAAAGACTGCTGCGCGACTTCGCCGCGGAAAAAGAGATGAAAGCGGGCGCGCTGATCAACGGCGCGCGTGTCGTGCTGACCGGACAGGGAGTTGCGCCCAGCCTGTTCGCCGTCATGATGGCCCTGGGCAAAGACCGCACCGTTGCTCGCCTGAAAGCCACGCAGGAGCTGGCCGCCCGAGCGATGACCAGAATGTAGGCGCGAGCGTCCTCGCTCGTGCGGCAGCACCACCGGCCCGAAACGATCCACCCCGCAATTCTTCAGAGCGAATGCACTTATCTGCGCCAGCCGCCGTCGGGGTTAGTGCCGGGGCTGCACGAGCGGGACGCTCGCGCCTACATCGTACTTCCGTTCCTTACTCGCCACTCAGTTGAAAGCTCTGCCACTGTCATAATGGTATATATGTGGCCCGCCATTTCCCTAAAGCTGGACGACCGTTGGTTGCCCAAGTCCGTTCTCTGCCTCCGCGAATACAGTCTGAGCAAGTTTTTGAAAGACGTCATTGCCGGAATCACCGTCGGCCTGGTCGCCCTGCCGCTGGCCATGGCCTTCGCCATCGCATCGGGGCTCACCCCGCAGGCGGGCATTTACTGTGCGGTGGTCACCGGCTTTCTGATCTCTGCACTGGGTGGATCGAAAACTCAAATTGGAGGACCCACCGGCGCTTTCGTGGTCGTGGTCGCGGGAATCGTCGCGGTGCACGGCATTGACGGCCTGTACATGTGCACCGTCATGGCGGGAGCCATTCTCATGGTGCTGGGCGCAACCGGCATGGGTACGGCGGTGAAGTTTATTCCGCGGCCGGTGGTGATCGGTTTTACCAATGGCATCGCGGTGCTGATTGCCAGCACGCAAATCAAAGATTTCTTCGGCCTGCACCTGGCCAAGGTCCCCAGCGAATTCTGGTTGCGGATGAAAGCCCTGGTTCACGCGGCCCCAACATTTTCTTTGACTGCGACCTTGCTGGCGGCTGGAACCGTGGCCGTCATGGTGGTGTGCCGCGTTATTTCCAACCGAATTCCCGGAGCGATCATCGCCATGCTGGGCGCAACCGTGGCCGCGTTCCTGCTCAAGTTGCCGGTGGAAACCATAGGCACGCGCTTTGGCGGAATTCCCAGCGGGCTTCCCCATTTTGCCTTGCCGCACTGGCACGCCAGCCTGGTCCATGGCCTGCTCGGACCGGCCTTTACGGTCGCCATGCTTGGGGCCATCGAGTCCCTGATGTCGGCCGTGGTTTCCGACCGCATGAGCAACGACCGCCACAATCCCAACGTGGAACTCATCGGACAGGGTGTTGCCAACATCTTCTCGCCGATGTTCGGCGGCCTGCCGGCGACGGGCGCCATCGCCCGCACCGCAACCAGTATTCGCGCCGGAGCCCAGTCGCCGGTCGCGGGCATGATCCATTCCCTTACACTGTTGTGCATTTTGCTCTTTGCCGCGCCCTTGGCTAGTTACATTCCCATGGCAACGCTGGCGGGAATTCTGATGATCGTGTCTTACAACATGGGGGAGTGGCCCGAGATCCCGCAGTTATTGCGCCTGACCAAAACCGACATCAGCGTTTGGCTGGTCACGTTTACGCTGACTGTCTTCGCCGATCTTACGGTAGCCGTCGAGGCCGGGATGATACTGGCAGCGCTGCTGTTCATCGCTCGCGTGGCCGAGACCACGACCGTCCTGCAAGTGACTGGGGACTACGTAGAAGACGGGCGCCTGCACATATTGCAGGACAAGGACATCCCTTATTACGCCACCATCTTCCGCATCCATGGACCATTTTTATTCGGCGCCACCGACAAAATCGGGGTGATCACGGAGAAAATGCACCAACTGCCGCCCATCGTCATCATTCGATTGCGGAACATGACAGCCATCGACGCCACCGGACTGTTCGCGCTCGAGGAGATAGCGAAACAGCTGCACGCCACTAAACGCACGCTCTTATTGTGCGGCGCCCGCGAGCAGCCCGCCAAGATGATTCATCAGGCCGAATTCGAAGACGTGGTTGGTCGCGAGAATATTTGCGCCAACGTTCAGGAAGCCCTGCTGCGGGCGGAAGCCGTGTTCGAGAAAATCGAAGCCGACGCGGCAGTGGGAGCAAAGTAATGTAGGCGCGAGCGTCCACGCTCGTGCTCGTCCGAGCCGCTGTCGCACGAGCGAGGACGCTAGCGCCTACATTTTCAATCT
>JBOGLD010000133.1:0-6750 GCA_050745885.1 Terriglobales bacterium | reverse complement strand
CTCGTGCGGCAGCGCCACTGATGACTGCGCACGAGCGCGGACGCTCGCGCCTGCATTCGCCCAAATCCGTCTTAATTGTTAAATTAGAGGTCAACCATGCGTCTTGTCGTCAAGGTCGGCACTAGTCTGATTGCGCCCGGCGGCCACATCGATACCATGCGCATGCGGGCGCTGGTCGACCAGCTCGATCTTTCCCGCCACGAGTACCTGATCGTCAGCTCCGGGGCCATCGCTTCCGGCATGACCCACCTGGGTCTTCGGCAACGGCCGTCGACCGTGCCCCTGATGCAGGCCTGTGCTGCCGTGGGGCAAAGCTTGCTCATGCACACGTACGAACAGCTTTTCTTCGGCAAGAAGGTTGTGGCCCAGCTCTTGCTCTCGAGCGATGACTTCACCTCGCCCCTCCGTTACCGCAACCTGCAGAATGCGCTGCATGAATTGCTGAAGCTCGGCGTGGTCCCGGTAGTCAATGAGAATGACAGCGTCTCGGTGCGCGAACTGGTGGGGGCCTTCGGCGACAACGATGAACTGAGCGCCCTGCTGGCCACCGCGGTCAAAGCGGACTGGTTGCTTCTGCTCACCGATGTGGATGGCTTCTATTTTCCCAGGGGCAAACGTCCGCGCCTGCTGCGCACGATAAGGCAGTTGACCGCTCCGATGGAAGCCGTCTGCGGCGGCCAGGGCAAGCTGGGCACGGGAGGCATGCGCTCCAAGCTGCGCGCCGCCAAGCTGGCCAGCGAAGCCGGCGCCAGCGTCGCCATCGCCAACGGACGCCACCCGCACGCCATTCCGTGGGCGCTCGAGCGCAAGATCGGAACCTATTTTCCTCCCCGGCGAAGGAAGTCTTCTGATGGCAACTAGCATCCGGACTCCAGGCTCAACTCGGGACAAGTTGCAGCGGGCGCGGAACGCGTCGGCGCGGCTGGCGCAGCTCACGACCGTGGAGAAGAACGCGATCCTGCTGGCCATGGCGGAGGCGCTTGCGGACCACAGCCCAGGCATTCTGGAAGCGAACCAGGCCGACTTGCACTCTTCCGGCCTGGCGGGTGCAATGCGCGACCGGCTTTTGCTCACTCCGGAACGCATAGCGGCCATGGTAGCGGGCGTACGCGAAGTGGCCAGCCTTACCGATCCGGTGGGTGAAACGCTGGCTGAGTGGACGCGACCCAACGGTTTGCGTATCCGCAAAGTGCGGGTGCCGCTGGGCGTGGTCGGCGTCATCTACGAATCGCGGCCGAATGTGACTGTAGATTGCGCCTCCCTTGTGCTCAAGACCGGCAACGCCATTGTGCTGCGAGGAGGCAAGGAAGCGGCCTGCAGCAATCAGAAATTGGTCGAGATCCTGAGCCAGGTGGACGGAGTTCCCGAAGGCGCAATCGAACTGCTGGATTCGACCACTCGCGATTCGGTGCACGAACTGATCAAGGCGCGCGGTCTGGTGGATGTGCTGATCCCCCGCGGAGGTCCGGGCCTGATTTCCTTCGTCGCCGACAACGCCACCGTGCCTGTGATCGAGACTGGAGCAGGGAATTGTCACATTTTTGTGGACGAGTCGGCCAACTTCGAAATGGCGGACGCCATCGTGATCAATGCCAAGACCCATCGTCCGTCGGTGTGCAATTCAGCGGAAAAGCTCCTGGTGCACCAGGGCATCGCGGCGGAATACATTCCGCGCATTGTTGAGAAGCTGCTCGACCGCGGCGTGGAAGTGCGGGGCGATGATGGGACTCGCCGTTTGGCTGCAGGCATGGATATCCGCCCCGCGCAAGCTCAGGATTGGAGTGAAGAATATTTGCGGCTGTGCATCGCGATTCGGGTCGTGCCAACCATGGAAGACGCGATTGCCCACATCAACTGCTATTCGACGAAAAACTCGGAAGCGATTGTGACCCGTGAGGAAGAGCATGCCCGCCAGTTTCTGCGCTTGGTGGATTCGGCCGTAGTGTATTGGAATGCCTCGACCCGATTCTCCGATGGGGGTGAATTCGGGTTTGGCGCGGAAATGGGCATCAGCACCCAAAAACTGCACTGCCGCGGACCATTCGCCCTGGCGGAACTCACTTCGGCGAAGTACGAAGTAACCGGCAGCGGACAGGTAAGGTAGAGCGGCCTTGATATGCCACGTGGGATATACCACGTGGGGCGGACACTCTTGTCCGCCGCTTTTGACTTATGCTGTGAGCTGCCCGGGTCTTAGATCAACATCGAAGGCAGCGGACAAGAGTGTCCGCCCCACACGGGCGATGTTTTCTGGATGAGGTGACGACGTTGTTGCAGGCCGGCGACATGGCGCCCGATTTCGATGTTCCCGTTCTGGCGGGTGGGGTAAGAAAGCAATTCCGCCTCTCCGAGCACAGGAGCCGGCGCAACCTGATACTGGCCTTTTACCCGGCCAACTGGGACTCGATCAGCGCACAGCAAATGATTACCTACCAGGTGGAACGGGAAAAGCTTCAAGCCCGGCAGTCGGAAGTGCTCGCCATCAGCGTGGATCACATCATGAACGCGGCTGCCTGGGAGCGCGAGATCGGTCCCTTTGATTTTCTTCTGGCCAGCGACTTCTGGCCGCACGGAGAAGTCAGCCGGCGGTATGGCGTGTTGCGAGAAACCGACCCGCACAAGGGAGCCAGTGAACGCGCTGTTTTCGTACTCGACGAGGCCGGTAAGATCCGGTTTGCCAGGATCTATCCCGTGGACCAGCTTCCAGATCTTGACGAAACGTTAACCGCGCTGCGTGACCTGGCAAAAATTTGAAGCACGGCGAGCGCCACAGCGCCCGTCCAGGAGCCCGATGAAATTTATTTCCGCAGCGGTTCTTCCCACCGTTCTCTTTTCTGTCTTTTTCCTTTCCAATATGGGTGGAACTTCCCAATCGGCCCTTCCCGCGAAGGACGCAACCGTCGCCCCGCTTTTCGGGTTCCTTAACTCGACAGTCGAAACAGCTCTGGAAAACCGCTTTCTGGCCGTGCCCGATCCGAAGCTGGCGGAAGAACACCTGCGCATCCTGACCCAGGCGCCACACATGGCCGGCACGCCTGAGGACAAGGCGACCGCCGACTACGTTGCGCAGAAATTCCGCGACGCGGGACTTGACACCGAAGTGGTCGAATACCGCGTCTGGATGAACTACCCCGCGGAAATCAGCGTGGACGTGACCGCGCCCCCTGACGTCACCATGCACGGCCCCACCCGGGAACGGGTGAGCGGCGATCCCTATCAGGACGACCCCCGCGTGGTGATGCCGTTTAACAGCATGTCGCCGTCGGGGGACGTCGAAGCGGAAGTGGTTTATGCGAATTACGGATCGCCCGACGATTTTCAGAAGCTCGAGCAAATGAAGATCGACGTGCGTGGCAAGATCGTGCTGGTGCGCTACGGACAAAACTTTCGGGGGGTAAAGGCGTTTGTGGCGCAGGAGCACGGAGCGGCCGGCCTGCTCATTTATTCTGATCCGGCCGACGACGGCTGGCGGCACGGAGACAAATACCCGCAGGGCCCCTGGCGTCCCGATACCGGCGTGCAGCGCGGCTCCATCGGTTACATGTTCCAGTTTCCCGGCGATCCCACCACGCCGGGAATCGCCTCGCTGCCGTCCCTTCCGGATTCCAAACGCACGCCTCCCCAGCGGTCGGCCCAGTTGCCCCGGATTCCGACGACGCCGCTTTCCTATGCCGACGCTTGGCCGATCCTCGAGCATTTGGGCGGACCGGACTCGCCTCGCGAATGGCAGGGCGCACTGCCCTTCACCTACCACGTGGGACCGGGGCCGACGCGGGTGAAGATGCACCTCAAACAGGACTACCAGTTCCGCACCATCTGGGACGTGATCGGGCGCATACGCGGCAGCGAGCTGCCCGACGAATGGGTGGTGGCGGGCAATCATCGCGACGCCTGGGTGTATGGCGCGGTCGATCCCAATAGTGGCACGGCGGCGATGCTGGAAGCAGTGCACGGAATCGGAGAGCTGCTGAAGTCAGGCTGGAAGCCGAAGCGAAGCATCGTCATCGGCAGCTGGGACGGAGAAGAAGAGGGACTTATCGGTTCCACCGAATGGGGCGAACAGCACGAAGCGGAGCTGGCCAACGCGGTAGCTTATTTCAATATGGATGTGGCGGTGTCGGGCCCTAAGTTCGCAGCGTCGTCGGTGCCCACGCTCAAGCAGTTCATCCGCGACGTGACCAAGGTCGTGCCCAGCCCAAAAGGTGGCATGCTGTATGACGAATGGCACAAGACCAGCCAAGCCACAGCCGACGCCGGCCACGGACCTACGCAGGACATCGGCAATACCAGCCGCGCCCCCGCCGCGCAGGGCAACTCCGATGTTCCCGTCGGAGACTTGGGCAGCGGCTCGGACTACACCGTCTTTCTGCAGCATCTCGGCGTACCCTCGTCAGACGTGAGTTCTACCGGATCGTATGGCGTCTACCACTCCGTCTTCGACAACTTCCGGTGGTTTAAGAAATTTGCCGACCCTGACTTTGCCTACGAGCAGGAGATGGCGCGAGTGTTCGGGCTGGAAGCCATCCGCATGTCCGATGCCGATGTGCTGCCCTATGACTACGGGGAATATGGCAAGGAAATCGGCGCCTATGTCGAAGCCGCGCGGAGAAAGGCGGAGGCTGTGTTCGACGGCCAGTCGCCGAATTTTGCCGAGGCGGTTCGCGCCGCCCATCAGTTCGAGCAGGCCGGGGCCAAAATCCGGCGCAAGCAGGAAAATTCCGGGAATGGTTCCGCCCGCCTGAATCAGGCATTGCGCCAGGCGGAACGTGCCCTGCTGATTCCTGAGGGATTGCCGAACCGTCCGTGGTTCCGCCACGCCATTTACGCTCCGGGCCAGTACACCGGCTACGCCGCCGTGGTGATCCCGGGGGTGAACGAGGCGATCGACAAGCGCGATCGGGAGCGGACCCGGCAGCAAATCGCAGTCCTGGCGACAGCCCTGAAGCGCGCGGCCAGGGTATTGGAGGACTATCGCTGATGGCGCCCGGAATTGCTGCGAAAGAGATCCTGAGGACCTTGCCCTCAGCCGCGGGCGCCACTTTCCTGGCCCTGTTTCCTATTGTGAATCCGTTCGGCGGGGTGCCCCTGTTTTTCGCCATGACCGCCGGCTTTCCCGACCGGGAGCGCAACCGAACTGCCCTGAAGACCTCCCTCTATGTGCTAGCCATCCTGGTGGTCTTCATGTTTTTTGGACGCTTCGTGCTGAACTTCTTCGGTATTTCGCTACCCGTGCTGAAGATTGCCGGCGGGCTGATCGTGGCCCACACCGCCTGGGGCATGGTAACCGCGTCGGCCCGCATCACTCCGGCGGAGACGGACGAGGCCGCGGAAAAAAATGACATTTCACTAACTCCGATGGCCATGCCTATTCTTTCCGGGCCGGGCTCCATCGGCGTAGTGATGGGCCTGGCGGCGCACGCCGACAGCATGAGCACGTACCTGGGAATGGTGATCGGGATCACGGCCCTGGCCCTCAGTGTCTACCTGTTTCTGCGTCTGGGAGGGCCGCTGGTCGGGAAGTTAGGGCCGGGGGCGGTCGGCGGTATCACCCGCATCTTCGGTTTTCTCATCTTCGCGGTCGCAGTGCAACTGGTGTGGGACGGCGTCGCAGACTTCAGGACGTAGCGGGGCGGCCGAAGCTACAGCCATAAGTGATCTATCCTAGCCGGCCCAAGCAGGCGAAGATGACCCTGCCATGTCCTTCGATCCCGAAATTGCCCCGCCGGAAGCAGAAAATATTTCTGCCGAAATGCAACTGCACGCAAACCAGGCTTGTGCGGAAAATCGCGAAATGCCCCCGACCGATGATGGTGTGTGGAGAGAAAGAGGCGAAGAGCTTGCTCCAGCGATCTATGATTCAGAGGCGCGCCCGGTGCCGGCTCAGGACTGGGATGAACCCGTCCACCCCGCCGGCGAAACCGGAGAACAAGCTCCGCAGCGGGAGATAGCGCCCGACATCCGGCTGGTGCCCAACACCCAGCCGACGTTCGGCAGGGATCCCTGGTATCAAAGCCTGCTCGGGCAACTGCTGGAAAACTACAAGTCTCTGGGCCAGGGCGCAGCCCTGATCGCGCTGGGGGCAGCGCTGGCTCTGTTGGCAGTTGCCTTCGCCCATCGCCGTTCGCCACTTCCAGCTGGGCTGCAAGGATCGGAAACCATCCGGCCCGAAGTTTCTCCAAGCAAAGTCCTGCCCAAACTGTCTCGCCAGGATAGCCGCAGGCGCAACGCCGTCAAGATTCTCGCCAATCCGAAAAAGGTGTCGGAGGTGAAATCGCCTAAGCCCACGGCGGGGGTCAAGATTGTGCCCGGGAAAATACGTCTGGCTTCGGCGCGAGTGGTGTCCCGGCACCGCCGCTTAAATTTCAGCCGCGAAGCGAATTTCGTGGCGAAAGATACCGTGATCCGCTACGACAATCATGGGGTGCCACTTCCCAAATAGCCCGCGACCAACATCCATTCCGGTGCGCTACTTGAGGCTGACCAGCTTCTCCACCAGTTCCGAGTAGTCTTTCTTCTCCAGCCCGTGCACCTGTTTGTTGTACTCATCCACTTTGCTGGAATAATTCATCGAGCAGAACTTCGGGCCACACATGGAGCAGAAAGCGGCTTCTTTGTACGAGTCATCCGGCAGGGTCTCATAGTGCATGGAGCGCGCCGTCTCGGGATAAAGAGAGAGCGCGAATTGCTTCTCCCAATCGAACTTGTAGCGGGCATAGCTGAGCGCGTTGTCGCGGTCCTGGGCCCCATGTC
>JBOGLD010000132.1:0-21472 GCA_050745885.1 Terriglobales bacterium | reverse complement strand
GAGTTAGCCATTGGCGCCTGGCAATTGGTAGTTGGCTAGTGCCCATTGCTATTGCCAAGTGCTCTCAGTCGGAATCTTGCAGTAGTTGCGAAATACCATCCAACGGAATTCTGACCCAGGACGGACGGTTGTTCAGTTCATATCCCAGCTCATAGACGGCTTTGTCGAGAAGGTAGAGGTCAAGCAGCAGAGCCAGTTCCTCTCGATCCTCAGGGATAAAGGTCGCGTTCCCGGAAATCTCCAGATACGCTTTCAGAAAAGCTACGGATACCCATTGTTGCCAAAATCGAGCCCAGTTTCCCAGCGCCCGTAGTTCCTCCTGCCGCGGTCTTTCAGTATTGCCCTGCTGGAGCAGAGGCGCGTACGCGGCATAGTGGAACGAGCGCAGCATGCCGGCAACATCCTGAAGTGGAGAGCGTTTCTTTCGCCGTTCGGCAAGGGTACGCGCGGGTTCGCCCTCAAAATCGATAATGACAAAGTCGCTGCCCGTGAAGAGAACCTGGCCGAGATGGTAGTCGCCGTGAATGCGAGTGACCGTTGTAGAACTCTCGATCCCGGTGAGGAGTTGAAAGCGGCGGCGGCCCGTTGCTTCAAGATTGAGAACCCGGTCTGCCTCCTGCCGGGTGTGGTCTGGCATTTCATCCTTAAGGCGGCGGAGTAGACCGAAGTTGCCGGTCATGAGCTGGACGGCCGAGTTGGCCAAAGCCTGACGATCCCCTCCGGAGAATGGTTGTGGCGCGAAATCGGGGTCCTCCGTGGAAGACGCCAGGGCCAGGTGAAGCTCGGCGGTTCGCCGGCCCAGTAATGCGGCTGCGTCAAGATAGGGGCCGATTTGCTGCACAACCGAGTCCGGTATCGCCTGGCCACTCAATGCAAGAAGGGACGCGTCCGAGGCTTCGCTTGCGCCGGGCGTGCCCTGCGGTCGCGCCTTCCCGTAGTATTCCGCAAGGGCCTTGAGCGTAAACTGCCAGGCGTCGCCCTGGTTCGTAACATAGCCTTGTAGCATGCCCAGTGCGGTGCGGCTTCCCTTTTCGTTCCGATATTCGACGTAGCCTGCCAGGGGAGGCACATTTCGAAACGACGTCTTCCCGATCAGAAAAGAGCCGATCTCCAAATCGGGGTTTAGACCTTCCTCCAGACGGCGAAAGATCTTCAGCACGAGGCGTTTTTCATAGACCACCGAGCTGTTGCTTTGTTCTGCCTTCATCAGGGATGGCGTAAGCGGGCCTTGCAACGGTTGCCAGAGTTCGGGGAGTGCCGCAGTGGAGACCGCCCGGATATGGCCCTTGCCTGCGTCCAAGGTCAGTCCTTTGGCCATGGCCTCGAGCAGGCGAATGAGAAATTGCTCGTCCATCAGGGCGTCCTCAAGGACGATTTCTTCCTGCAAGTCGAGTGGTTTGACTCTCAACCTGGACGATTCGCGATCAAGCTGAGCTGGCTCGCCTGAGGTGCGGACCAGAGGGATGTCGTAGGTCTCAGCCGGTCCACTATCGTATTCGACCCGGGCAACAAGGAAATAGGAGCGGAGTGTGTCGAAACAGAAAGGTACGACATCCGAGATTTCGACGGAGCGGATCGTACGCGCCTTGCCGCCGAACCAGCGCTGCTTTAGCAGAAACTTCGGCAGAATTGGGGGCAGGCTGCTCCGCAAGGATGCAAGGAAGGATTTTTCCGCAGGTGAACTGATTGTCATGGCAAATCGCAAGAGCGCGGCAGCCTGTCAAAGGATCTCAAGTGCTGAAGGCGCGGGAAGTGGAGATCTATGTGCGCAACGCTAAAGCGCTGCTCCGCTCCCGACCTTCCCCGCTCGAGAATCTCCGTAGCGCCCTAAAGCGGCGAAAGCTCGTCCTCGCGTTCTTTTCCTTCCTTCTTTCTTTCCGGGGCGAAGCGGGCCTCCAAAAATCTTCGGGCCAAGTCCTGGCCCCCGATGCCAAATGCAATGGCCAGGCCCAACATGGCCGCTCCCATCACGATAGCAAAAGCCAGGAGCATGGTGGAATCGGCCAAACCGAGTTCCTCGAAGACCGCCGAGGCGGTGAAGACCGTGATCAGGACTCGGGCGACGGAACTCAAGAGGCGAGGCGAGGGCATGTCGGTGTTGACCGCCCAGAGCAGAGCCGCACGCGAGAAAAAACTCGCCGCCAGCAGCCCGATAAACAGAAGTATCAGGGCCACCAGCAGTCGCGGCAGGAAAATAAAGAATCGGGTCACGTATTCCTGCAGGCCCAAAATGCCCAACGCGCTGACCCCCACCAGAATGAAGCCAAGCCAGGCGGTCCAGAAAGCAAATCGGCTGGCCAGTTCCGTCGACGACGGCAGGGCGGCCTTATTGAGCAACTGGGTGGCGCCGGCGCCCTCGGACAGTTTGTCGAACTTGATCAGGCGCAGAATGCTGCGCAGGATCCACTTTACGATGTACGCGATCACCCAGCCCGCGAGGACGACGATCAGCATCACCATCAGGCGCGGCAGGAAGCGCGCGAATTCGCGGACGAGTTCCTGGGTGGCCTGAGTCAATTCGTGCACAATCATTTCCCGCATGGTAACCTCACTTTTTTCCGTCCCACAACTCAAGCATGGACGGCTTCAGACGTTCGCACGTCAGGCAAAAATCTTCCACGTTCTGTTCTATCTGTTCTGCCGTAGCCTCCCGGTTTTCGACCAGAAAGGTAAGTGCCCGCCCACGATAAAGCGGGGCCAGGGCCTGAATGACGTGGTCCCGGTTGATGACAGCCTTGTGATAAGAAGCCGCGAATTCATAGACCGTGCGGGCCCAGAGCTCGTCGCCGTAGCAAAACTCATTTTCTTCGAGAGTGGAAATCCTTTGCAGCTCGCTGAGAGTTGCCGGAGAAAGAATCGACTTCAGCACGGGCTCCAGTTCGGCCACGCCGGAGCGAAACATGCTCAACAGACGTTTGCGGTTTATGCGCAGCGGGTCCAAAGTAGTCTCCTGCTCTCCGCCCAGAGTGGGGACAGGCTGGGACTCGTGTTTCGCGCTCCACAGCGAGAAATTCGGTTCGAGCGACCAGAACAACGCCCCCACGGTCTGGCGTATCGCGGCCACCAGGTCGGCAGAACGGGCTTCCAGGTGGGGCTTGACCCCAAGAAAAGATTGCGCCAGGCGGTAACCTCCGGTGATGGCGGAGATGGTCAGAGCAATCTCCGTGCCGGTGTGGCCGACTTCGTGGGTCCAGATTTCCTGGGCAAGAAAATGGCTGGCCAGCTGCCCCGAGAAGGCAAATTCCGCCGCGTAGGGCTCCCGCACCCGCTTGCCGTAGAAGGCCCGAGTCATGGGATAAACCAGGTTGCGCAGCAGCAATCCGTCAAACTTGTGGCGGCGGTAGAGCGGAGTCACAAAATCAAAGTTGCCCTGATAGACCGGGCGCAGCAGCCGCTCAATCCACTCCGGCTCGATGGTGGTGGATTCGGGCGAGACCACGGCGCAAGCGGAGACGCGCAGCAGTTCCGCCGAAGCCAGGATGGTGCGCAGCGCGGTGCCGGTCGCCGGACCGCCGGAATATTCCGCGCTGATGCTGTGCAATGTGCGCAGGGCGTTCAGGTCGGTCGAGTGCTGCTGATCGTTGATCGAAGCGCCGCGGACCAGATTGGGGGTCTGATCTCGCGAGCCCCCATCCGCATTCACAATCACGGCCCGTTCGCGGGGAAAGTACTTGAGCAGGCCGGCACGGATGTTTTGCACCACCTGACCGACGGTGGCGGCATTGTTGTAGGTGGGCACACCTACAAGAACATCGGCCTCGCCGACATCGATCAACTGGCGGAGAAACTCATCCGTAAGAATGCTTTCCTCGGCCAAATCGTGCCTCCGTTACACTTCCCTGTCGCCTGACGTCCGCCGATTGCCCAGGGCTCAGATCTTCCGCAGACGGAACCAGTAGAACTGGTATGGGCCCAGGGTCAGGAGATAAGGCAACTCGCCGACCCGGGGGAAAATGTTTCTGCCAAACATCTCGATCAGGATATTCCCTTTGAACTGGCGCAGATCGAGTTCCACCGCCTGGGCGGTGCTGGAAAGATTGTTCACTACCAGGATGGACTCTTTGTCTAATTGTCGCACGTAGGCCAGAATCCGGTGGTTTGCCGGATAGAGAAACTCGATCGAGCCCCGGCCAAACACCGGAGTCGACTTCCGCACTTTGATGATGCGCTTCATCCAGGACAGAAGCGAGTGGTCAAAACGCTTCTGGGACTGAACATTCACCGCCTGAAAACCGTACACCGGATTGAGCATGAGCGGCGAGTAAAGACTTTCCGGATCGGCGGACGAGAAGCCGCCGTTCCAGCCACCCTCCCACTGCATGGGCGTCCGGACTCCGTTGCGGTCGCCCAGGTAAATATTGTCACCCATGCCGATTTCGTCGCCGTAGTAAATGATGGGAGTACCCGGCAGTGACAGCAGCAGTCCATTCATCAACTCGATGCGGCGGCGATCATTGTCCAGCAGAGGTGCGAGCCGGCGGCGAATGCCGACGTTGAGGCGCATGTGCTTGTCGCGGGCGTACTGGTCGTACATGTAGTCGCGCTCCACGTCGGTGACCATCTCCAGCGTGAGCTCGTCGTGGTTGCGCAGGAACAGGCACCACTGGCAGGGCCCCGGGATCTGAGGAGTCTGCTTGAGGATTTCGGTGATGGGCTTGCGGTCCTCCAGCTTCAGGCCCATGAACATTCTGGGCATGAGCGGGAAATGGAACGCCATGTGAAACTCGTCGCTTTCGGCAAAGTAGGCGCATAGGTCAGCCGGCCACTGGTTGGCCTCGGCCAGCAGCATCTTGCCCGGATAGTGCTGGTCCAGTTTGGCGCGCAATTCTTTCAGGACGGCATGGGTTTCGGGCAGGTTCTCGCACGACGTGCCTTCGCGCTCGACCAGGTAGGGGACCGCATCCAGGCGGAAACCATCTACTCCCAGCTCCACCCAGAACTTCACTACGTTCCACATTTCTTCGCGGACGGCCGGATTGTCATAGTTGAGATCGGGCTGATGACTGAAGAAGCGGTGCCAGTAGTACTCCTTCGAAACCGGGTCCCAGGCCCAGTTCGAGAGTTCCGTGTCTACGAAAATGATGCAGACGCCCTGATACTTGGTGTCGGTGTCGCTCCACACATACCAGTCCCGCTTGGGATTGTCCTTCGATTTGCGCGACTCCTGGAACCAGGGATGCTGGTCGGAGGTGTGATTGAGGACCAGTTCGACGATTACGCGTATCCCGCGCTCATGTGCAGCCTGGAGAAAACTCTTGAAGTCTTCGAGATTGCCGTAACTGGCGTGGACCGAATAGTAGTCAGCGATGTCGTACCCGTCGTCGCGCAGGGGCGAGGGGAAGAATGGCATCAGCCAGATGGCATTGACACCCAATTCCTGTAGGTAATCCAGCTTCTGCGCCAAGCCGCGGAAATCGCCGATGCCATCGGCGTTGGTATCGAAAAAGGTCCGCACGTGCACCTGGTAGATGATGGCGTCCTTGTACCAGAGCTGGTCCTGAGACATGGGCAAAGCGTTTCTCTCCTGCGCTTCACTGCTTGTTATGCAAAATAATCGATGCCGTTTTCCGTGCGCACTCGTCGGCGAATACAAAAAATATGGGCGGCCAAGCGCTGCGGGCTGAGTTCTACATAATTGCGTGGACCGTGCCAGAGATATTTCGCCTCCGTAAGCAGATCGTGCATCTGATAGGGCTGGTCCGGGTCGAGGTGGAACAAATCCAGCGACAGGTCGACCATGCCGGCCTGAGTGTGATACGGATCCAGGTTCACCACCGTGACGATAATGTTCAGAAGGTCATCGCTCATCTTGCTGTAAGCCATGATCTGTTCGTTGTCCACGGGATGAAAACGCAGGCTCAAGTCACCGTGCAATGCCGGGTTTTCCCGGCGTATCTGGTTCACTTGTGCAATCAGTTCGGCCAGGCTGTTGGGATTGTCTAAATCCCAGTTGCGGACCTGATACTTCTCCGAGTCGAGGTACTCTTCGCTGCCCGCGCGCACCGGGCGATGTTCGCCCAACTCGAAGGCGGGACCGTAAATTCCATAATTGGCCCCGAGAGTTGCGGCCAGTATCAGCCGAATCATGAATGCCGGGCGTCCACCCTGTTGCAGCACTTCGGTGAGGATGTCGGGAGTATTGGGCCAAAGATTCGGCCGGAAGTATTGCCGCACATCGGTCTGCGTAAGCTCCGTAAAGTATTCCGTAAGTTCCCGCTTGGCATTTCGCCAGGCGAAATAGGTGTAGGACTGGGTGAATCCCAGCTTGGCCAACTGGTACATCACTTTCGGACGAGTGAAGGCTTCCGCCAGAAACAAAACCCCGGGATGGCGGTCCTTTACATCGGTGATCATCCACTCCCAGAAATCGAAGGGCTTGGTGTGCGGATTGTCGACGCGGAAAATGCGGACACCCTGCTCGATCCAGTAGAGCACAACGCTTCTTAGTTCTTCCCAGAGCTCCTGGCGGTGGTCAGTCTCAAAATCGAGGGGATAGATGTCCTGGTACTTCTTCGGCGGGTTCTCGGCGTACTGCACGGTGCCGTCGGCGCGCATGCGGAACCATTCCTTGTGTTCCTTCACGTAAGGATGGTCGGGCGCGCACTGGTAGGCCAGGTCGAGAGCTACTTCCAGTCCCAACTGCTTTGCCCGGGACTGGAGCCGCTTGAAATCCTCCAGCGTCCCCAACTGTGGATCGATGGTTTTGTGACCGCCTTCCTGGGCCCCGATCGCCCAGGGGCTGCCCACGTCTTCTGGCAGGGCCTTTTCCTCATTGTTCTTCCCTTTGCGGTTCACGCGTCCGATGGGGTGAATGGGAGGAAGATAGAAAACGTCGAAGCCCATGCTGGCCACGTAGTCCAGCCTCTTTAAGCAGTCTTGCAGGGTTCCGTTCCGGCCGGGTTGCGGCGAAGTAGAACGGGGGAACATCTCGTACCACGAGCTGAAGCGCGCCATTTCACGATCAACCACAACCATCAGTTCTCTGCTGTACGTGGTTGCCCGGCGGCGGTCCGCATTCCGGATCATCACAGCCATCAACTCCGGACTGGATGACATCTCCACCGCTTTGGGTATGTTGGTGGCTGCCAGCTTTCGGATCTCCGAGGCGCTGGCGGTGAGGACGGCTTTGTCTTTTCCGGTGGTGCGAGCTGCGGTGGCTTCGATCAGTTGAACACCCGTCAGGATGTCTACGGCTATGTCCTGTGCTGCCTCGAACTTTTTTACCAGGTCGCGGCTCCAGGACTGAAAGCGGTCCGTCCAGGCTTGCAGAGTATAGAGATGGCGCCCCTGATTCGGGACACTGAACACACCCCTCCAGCGATCGTTGGTCTGCGGCTCCATCGGGGCCTCTTCCCAGTTGGGCTGAGAAGCGGGCCGGTGTTGTAAGACCGCGTGCAATACATCGTGACCATCGGCAAAGATGTCCGCAGTCACTTCAATGCGATCGCCAACCGTGCGCTTGATGGGGAAACGGCCACAATCGACTTGAGGCTGAACATTCTCGATGACGACTCTCCGGGACTGTGCCGGATTGATGGCGCTGTTTCCTTCGCCCGACATGCGCGGTACCGACCTCCCAGCATTGAGTTGTGGCCCATTCGTCCGAGACAGACGAGGTGCTTCAAAGAACCCGTCAGCGCGAGAAAAACGCGGTTATTTGGCCTATTTTTAAAATTTATCACATGCCATGGCGGCGCGTGCGCTACCCCGGCACTCTTCTGGACGGGTGAGCCAGATGAGACAACGGACATCCGAGCGGCGATCAGGCGGGCCAATGCTTGCAGATCAATGCTTGCAGATCAATGCTCGCAGATCAATGCGCAAAGATGGCCGATTCAAATCCAGCCAGCATCACCCGGGCCTCTGGGCCTGCAGCCAGGGTTTCTGGCGGCCGTGAGTCCAGGCCGCCGCCGTAGGCCGCTTCGCCAGTCCATAGAACCAGTCGCCAAGGCTGGGCAGCGGCACCAACCGTAATGCTCTGCGCAGTGGCGGAGAAATTACAAACCAGCAGGGCGGCGCTGTCCCCTGGGTCAGAGCGCTTCATGACCAACCACTTTGCCTGCTCATCAAGATGAATCTCGGCGAGATCCTTGCGGCAATTTCCCAGACTGGGATGCTGCTTTCGCAGGGAGATCAGATCGCGGTAAAGACGCAGAATCTCAGCGTGAGGGGAAATCGCGGCTTTCGACCAATCCAGCTTGCACCTCTCGAAAGTGGCCGGCGCCTGCGGATCGGCGAAATCGCTTTCCGAGTAGTGCGTCCCCAGCTCCTTTTTTCGTCCCTCGCGCACCGCGGCAGCCAGGTTCGGATCTTCGAAGCTGGTGAAGTAAAGAAAGGGCGCGGTCTCTCCGTATTCCTCTCCCATGAACAACAGCGGCAAAAAGGGCGAGCACACCGTGAGAACCGCTGCCAGCCTGCATTCTCCAGGGGAAACCAGGCTGGTCAGGCGTTTGCCCCGGCTGGTGTTGGCGATCTGATCGTGGTTCTGAATAAAGGCGACAAACTGCTCTCCTGGTCGATCCTTCGAAGAACTGCCGAAGTGGCGGCGCCGATAGCGTGAATATTTCCAGTCGAAAACGAATCCGTCGCGCACGGCTTTCGACAGATCGGCCAGAGCTCCGAAATCCATGAGAAAGCCCTCCCTCTGGCCGGTGAGAAAAGCATAGAGCGCGTGGTGAAAATCGTCGTGCCACTGCGCGTCGAGAGCGTAGCCTCCCACCGCGCGGGGATTGATAACGCGAACATCCTCCAGATCGCTTTCGGCGATCAACCAGGCCTGGCGTTGCAGCCGCCGCGCCTGATGGTGGAAGGCTTCCGACAATTCCTCGAGAACGGGGCGAGCACCAAAGTCGTAGATGCCGTGGATGGCATCCAGGCGAAGCGCGTCCACGTGGTATTCGGTGAGCCAGTAGAGGGCGTTATCGATGATGAAGCGGCGGACCCCATCGCTCTCGGGTCCGTCAAAATTGATCGCCTTTCCCCAGGGCGTGTGATGGGCGTCGGTGAAGCAAGGGGCAAACTCGGGGAGATAGTTCCCTTCCGGGCCGAGGTGGTTGTAGACCACATCCAGCACGACCGCCAGCCCGTTTTGGTGGCAGGCATCGACGAGCCGCTTCAGGCCGGTCGGGCCTCCGTACGACGACTGGGGCGCATAGAGGCTGGCACCGTCATATCCCCAGTTTCGATTTCCAGGAACCTCGGCCACCGGCATGATTTCAACGGCGGTGATGCCAAGATCGCGGAGATAGGGCAGTCGCGGAATGACACTTTCAAACCTGCCCTCGGGGGTAAATGTTCCGGTATGCAATTCGTAGATGATGAAGTCCTTGAGAGGCATTCCAGACCAATCCTGGTCGGACCAGCGAAAGGACCCAGGATCAACGATGCGGGAAGGGCCATGCACACCCAGCGCCTGCCAGCGCGACACGGGATCGGGACGTTCGCGCTCGCCTTCCAGAATGTAGAAATATTCGGCGCCCGGGCTGACGCGGGGTACAGTTGCCACAAATTCCGCGTTCTGGGAGCAAGCCATGGGAACGGTGCGTGGGTGTTCGCCCAGAATGCGAACCGCCAAATTCGTCACTTGCGGCGCCCAGACGCGAAACTCCACAGTGTCGCCACCGCGGACGGATGCGCCAAACCGAAGTTCCCAGGTGCGCGCGTTATCCGGCATCGACTGGATCTCCGGTGCTGCCATCGACATTCACCAGCATCGCGATGGGCAGGTGGGCGAACGCCTGGGAAACTGGTAGCACGTGGTCGCCATCCCGCTGCAGCGGAGTGACCGTCTTCCCGGAAAACACGTCGCGATACGGGCCTGTGGGAAGCTGTTTGCGCAGGACGACTTCCGCATCGCCCCAGGTTTCGACGCCGACGGGGAGGCGCGCCTGCGCTTCGATCTGAGCAAAAAAACGTCCGGCCAGCACCAGGACTGTAGTTCCGCGAAAGGAACGGGCGAAAGCCACCAGGTGCCGGCTTTTTTCGCCGCCGCCGCGCAACGGCAAATAACTTCCCTTGGCAAACAACGCGCGCTGTTCCCGGCGGAAGTGAAGAGCGCAACGGGTCACGTAGAGTTTCAGACCGCCGTCCGCAGGCTCGGCCACGAGCCGATCGAGAAGCGCGGCTGCACTTTCCGGCCCGGCGGCGTGAAGTTTCGCCAGCAGCGCCTGAAGCCCAACGTAGTCAACCGGACCGCGATTGTCCGGATCAGCCAGACTGAAGTTCCAGACTTCCGTTCCCTGGTAGAAATCCGGCAAGCCCGGTGCCGCGATCTTCAATAAGGTCTGGGAAAGCGAGTTGAACATGCCGGCCCGGGCGATCTTTGCCTGGAACGGCGCAAACTGGTCGAGGAAGGCCTGGTTAGCTGTGCGATCCAGGATGGCGTCGAGAAAGGTGTGCAAGGCGGCTTCGTACTCGGTATTCGGGTTGATCCAGCTGGTATTGACCTTCGCCTCGCGCAGCGCCTTCTCCATGTAGGTATGGATCCTGCCGACAAAGTGCGCATGCCCGGCGCTATCCATCGGGACCAGGGGCCAGGCGCCCAGCAGAGTCTGATACAGAAAGTACTCCTCGTTCGCGCTCGGCACCGGCTCGCCTGCCACCTGTATTTTCTTTTCCCGGTTCAGCTGCTGCCAGGCGCGGAGGGCCCGGTACCACTCCGCCGGAATTTCAGAAAGCACATTGATGCGCGCCCTTACGTCTTCGCTTCTCTTGGTGTCGTGGGTGGAACTGGCCAGCATGGCATTGCGCCACGACCGGCGGCGCGCCACGTTCCTCTCATGGAAGTAGGCGGGCGCAATCCCGAAGATATCGGGAGAGCCGCCAACTTCGTTGAGCGACAGCAGCGGACAGTAGCGATAAAACGCCGTGTCCTCCAAACCTTTCGCCATGACCGGTCCGGTCAGTTGTTGAAAACGCATAACAAACAACCGGCGCTCGGCGCGGTCGGTTTCGCCGAGGCTGTCCGGGTCGTGGAGCAGCAGCAGGTCCTGAATAAAATCGAACACCGATCCGCTGGTGGCCGGATTGCGGCGTTTCGCGGTCTTGATGGCGCTGCGAATGTAGCGCACATCCTGTTCGTCGGGATGCTGGGTGTCGGTGCGGATGTAGGTGCGGTACACCGGGAAACAGGCGATGACTTCACGCAGGGCGTCCCGCAGGCTTTCCAGGGTGAAGTCGCGGGACCGCCTATGCTGCTCGGAAATACGGTCCAGACGGCGGGAGAGCACGTTGAGCTCGCTCGACATTGAGACTTGCATGACCAGGCGCTTGCTCTCGTAAATCAGGTCGGAATAACTCTGTGACCACCCCGTAAATTTCCGGTACAGGCGCTGGAAGAAGCGTCCTTTGGAAGTGTCCACGAACAATCCATTGAGCAGATTGAGAAAGCCATAGCCGGTGGTTCCCTCGATCGCCCAGCCCGGCCGCAGTTCTTCGTTGCCCACCAGAATCTTTTCGGCGGCCAGGTACAGACGCCGGCGAACACCGTTGCCGGAGCCATTTGCGGAAGCATGCCCAGTCATGGGAGCCTGGGCCTGCAGGTCCTCAAAATAGCGCAGCGGGTCGAATAATCCGTCGGGGTGGTCGATGCGGATTCCCGACACCAGGGCCTTTTGTATGAGCTCAAACGGGATACGATGGACGTTGGCGAATACTTCCGGGTTCTCGACCCGGATGGCAGCGAGGTCGTTGATGTCAAAAAAGCGGCGGTAGTTGATCTCGTCGGATGCAACCCGCCAAAAACTCAGCCGATAGGCCTGATCATCCAAAAGCTTTTCCAACGGGTCGAAGCTGTGCGGGTCTCCCTTGCTGCCGTTGATGGCGGCCAACATCTCCTTCAAACACGCGCTCACAATAACGCTGTCCTCAACCAGCGCCGCCAGTCGTCGCCGGATGACTTCTTTCTCACGTTGGCGTTCCCGCACTTTCGCCAGGTCCGTGTCCTCGCGCCTGGGAAGGTGTGAGATCGCGGTGATGATGCTCTCCAGTTCCAGCAGATGACCATCGCTGTCGGTGAGCCTTTCTTTAGACTTCACCAGAATTCCTTCCAACAACGGCGCCCACGAACGTGGAGCTAGCGGGAAGTGGGTGCCGAACGAGTCCAGTGCAAATCCGCTGCCGTCGTAAAGGACGCGAATGGATTGACTTTCCAGAACCAGGCCAAACTGGTCAGGCAGAAAGGGCAACAGGACCTTATTAGCCAGTTCTGATTTGGGCGGGTTCCAATCAATATCAAAATGGCGCGAGTAGTCCGAGCTGGGGCCATTCTCCAGCACGTCCCACCACCAAAGGTTGGAAGGATGGGTAATGCACATGTGATTGGGCACGACATCGACCACCAGGCCCATGCCGCGTTCCTTCAAGCGCTCGGCGAATTCGGTGAATTGCTCCTCCGAGCCGATTTCAGGATTGAAGCGCGTGTGGTCGGTTACGTCGTAGCCATGCATGCTGCCGGGATGGGCCATCAAGAACGGCGAGGTGTAGCAGTCGGTGATCCCCAGATCGTGCAGGTACGCGACCACCGCGGCGGCCTGGACAAAGGTAAAACCCAGATTGAGCTGAAGGCGATAGGTGGAACAGGGGACATACGCCGGTTCTAAGGAAGCTCTGCCGTTCACTCAATCGCCTCGGTTGTGATCTGATGTTGCAATGAGACGCAACGGAACCGCCGGAACGCGGCTCTTCATTGCACGCTGATCCGCGGGAAACTGGAGTTGCTTGACGGTCGACTGCACGCCCCCTTGCAGTATAAACAGATAGAGTCGGTCGCGCTGGGCTAGAAATGAAGCGGCCGATTGTCGAAAGTTCCGTTTTGGTTGCGCTGCAGGCGAGCCTTGCTGGTAACCTATGCTGACTGACAGCAAAAGACAACCCCCAGATGCAAGACCAATCGGGCAGTGCAGATTTCTGCATGGGCTGCCGATGGATAGAGAAGGGGAGGGGTCTGGCTGAAGGTTTTAGAGTTGGCGGTATCCATTCACACTTGACTGCCTTACCCGCCCCTCGTCGCGCGCGTATTGAGGCGACAATTTGGGAGATCTGATGGAACGATACATATGCATTCACGCCCATTTTTACCAGCCGCCGCGGGAAAATGCGTGGCTGGAGGCGGTTGAGTACCAGGATTCCGCTTATCCCTATCATGACTGGAACGAGCGGGTCACGGCGGAATGTTACGCACCCAACAGCGCCTCGCGCATTCTGAATGGCGATGGCCGCATCCTGCAGATCGTCAACAACTATTCAAAGATCAGCTTCAACTTTGGCCCGACCCTGCTGTCATGGATGGAGCAGAAGAGCCCCGCCGTGTACGAAGCTATCCTGGCCGCCGACCGGGAGAGCCAACGACTTTTCTCCGGCCACGGCTCGGCCGTGGCCCAGGCCTACAACCACATGATCCTTCCCCTGGCGACGCGTCAGGACAAATACACGCAAATCCTCTGGGGCATCCGGGACTTTGAAAAACGGTTCGGCCGTCACCCTGAAGGAATGTGGCTACCGGAGACCGGAGTGGACTTGCAAACCCTGGAAGTCCTGATGGAATTGGGCATCAAGTTCACGATTCTGTCTCCCTACCAGGCCGGGCGGGTAAGGCCGCTCGGCGGACGGGTTTGGCGCAAAGTGGACGGAGGCAGAATCGATCCTTCCATGGCCTACGCAGTTCGTGTGGACTCGGGAAGAGCCATCAATGTGTTTTTCTATGACGGCCCTATTTCTCGCGCCATTGCTTTTGAGGATGTCCTGGCGGATGGCAAACGATTCTCGGACCGCCTTCTGGGCGCATTTTCCGATTCGCGAACCTGGCCCCAACTGGTTCATATCGCCACCGACGGCGAGACCTACGGACACCATCGCGCCTACGGGGACATGGCACTGGCATCCGCCCTGCACAATATTGAAGCCAGCCAGGTGGCCCGCCTGACCAATTACGGCGAATATCTGGAAAAGCATCCGCCCACACAGGAGGCAAAGATCATCGGGAACACGTCCTGGAGTTGCGCCCACGGCATCGAGCGCTGGCGCAGCGATTGCGGCTGCAACTCCGGAGGCCATGCCGGCTGGAATCAGCAGTGGAGAGCGCCGTTGCGCCAGGCATTCGACTGGCTGCGCGATACCGTCGCTCCCCGCTATGAAAACGAAGCACGGAAGTTTTTCGAGAACCCATGGCAAACGCGGGATGCCTATATCACCGTAATTCTCGACCGGTCTCGTGACAACGTGGTTGCCTTCATGACGGCGCAAGCCAAACGGGAACTTTCGCCGGCTGAAATTGTCAGCGCGTTGAAACTGCTGGAACTGCAGCGCTACCTGATGCTGATGTACACGAGTTGTGGCTGGTTCTTTGATGACCTTTCCGGAATAGAGACCGTCCAGGTGATCCAGTATGCCGGCCGCGCCTTGCAGCTGGCCGGGCAATTATTTGCGGACGACATGGCCTCGCCCTTTCTGGACTTGCTGGCGCAGGCCCGGAGCAACCTTCCGGAACAGGGCGATGGACGATCCATTTACCAGCGTTATGTGCAGCCCGCGATGGTCGATATGGAAAAGGTAGGCGCTCACTACGCGGTCAGTTCCCTGTTTGAGGAATACGGGCCGAATGCCCGCATTTACTGCTATGACGTGGAAAAAATGGATTACCGTACGTCGCGGCAGGGAAAGCTGCGGGTCGTGCTGGGACAAGCCAGCGTGACCTCTGAAATCACCTGGGAGTCGGGCCAGGTCACTTTCGGAGTGCTGCATCTCGCCGATCATAGTGTGATCGGCGGAGTTCGACCCTTTCAAGGCGACGAGGCCTATCACACGCTCGACCAGGAGCTGGAGAAAGCGCTCGCCAGCGGAGATCTGGCGGAACTGGTGCGTCTGGTCGACAAGCACTTCAGTTCGGGCACTTACACCCTGCGCTTGCTCTTCCGCGATGAGCAGAGAAAGATACTGGGCATCATCCTGGAAGAAGCAACCAATGAGGCCCGCGCCATGTATCGCAACTTCCACGATGAGCATGCGCACCTGATCCGCTTTGTGGCCGACCTGGGAGTGCCTCTGCCCCGGCGTTTCCAGCTGGCGGTTGACGTCACCCTGAATTCAGACCTGCTCGACGCGTTCTCGGTGGAAGAGGTGGACCTGAAGCGGTCCCGGGAAATCCTGGAAGAGATACGCCGCACCGGCGTGAAACCCGATGCCGTCACTCTGGAATTTGCTCTGCGCCGGACCATTGAACGTCTGTTTACCCGCTTTGTTGCCAGTCCCATGGAGCCGGGCTTGCTTCCACGACTGCAGGAAACCATTGCCCTGGTCCTCACCTTGCCCTTTCAGGTCCGGTTGTGGGAGGCCCAGAACACTTACTATCGCATGATGCGAGAAATCGCCCGCGACGTGAGCGAACGTGCCGCACGCGGCGACACCGAGGCTCAAACCTGGCTGAACGGGTTCGTCAAGCTGGGTGAAGAACTGAAAGTGAAGGTTCAGATCGATGCCGCCGCCAGCGCGTGAAGGTGGCTTCGAGACCGAGGTCTAAACGCCTGCGTCCTGGCGGGCACGCTGAATGTCTTTCATATCACCCATGGCGATGAGGATGACCTGCTTGTCCAGAACGAAATTGTCGGGTGGGTTTACCATCAAGTCCAAAGTACTGCTCTCCACTCCGGGATGTTTCAAACCAAGGACCAGAATGTTGTAACGGCTCTTCAGCTTGAGGTCATGCAGTGCGCTTCCCGCCCACGGGGAGGTGGCCTTGACCTCGATTTCCTCGACCCGCAAGGTTCGGCCTTGCTCCTTCAGCATGGTGTCGAGAAAACCGACCACATGCGGACGGATCAGTTCGCTGGCCATGCGCAGCCCCCCGATCTGACTGGGCGAAACCGTGGAATTGGCCCCGGCGCGCAGCATGCGGTCGGCGAACTTGCGTTCCGCGGAGCGAGCAATAATGCGCATCTTCGGGAATCGCTGGCGCACGATTACAGTCACGACCAGATTGTCCTTGTCTAGAGGCAGGGCGGTGATTAGGCCCCGGGCGCGACTCAGTCCTGCCTTTTCCAGAGTGTCTTCTTCGGTGGCATCCCCAATTACGTAAAGCATCTCCTGCAAGGTCCCGGGATGGAGCTCCTTCAGCTTCTTGATATTTTCCTCGGAGATATCCACCACCACGTGGGGCGTATTGGTCTTCCGCAGTTCAGCCACCGCGTGCCGGCCGTTGTCTCCCAGGCCGCACACGATATGGTGGCCGGTGAGTTCGTCGATGTGTCGCTGCATTCTGCGCCTCCAGAAAGGGTTGCTGAACTCGACTTCCACCAGGAAGGCGGCCACCACTGAAAAAACATAAACCGTGATCGCAACCCCGAACAGCACAATGCCAATGTTGAACACGCGCAGGGCGGGATTGTGGCTGGTATCCACGATTTCTCCATAGCCCACCCCGGCCAGCGTGATGACCGCCATGTACAGGGCCTGGAGGAAAGTCACGGAGGGGCCGCCCAGCACGCGGTATCCCGTAGTGCTGACCGCGATCAGCATCAGCAGCAGAGCCAGCGCGAGGAGCAGTCGTTTGCGCAAGGCCATCGCCGTTAGCGCCGCCATTCGTCGATCAGATTGGCCACCAACCCGCTCCAGCCGGTCTGGTGACTGGCGCCCAGGCCCATCCCGCTATTGCCGTGGTAAAACTCGTTGAACAGCAGGCACTGGTTCCAGTGGGGGTCTTCCTGAAACTTACGGTAGGGGCCAAAGCATGGCCGCTTGCCGTCGGGGCCGCGCTTGAAGATCGAAATCATGCGGTTGGCGGCCTCCTTCGCAATGTCATGCGGGGTGATGGAGTGATTCTCGCCGGCCGGCACGGAGAATTGCGGCCCTACCGCATCGCCAAAGCGCAGAAACGAGTGGATCAGCAAATAGGAAGTTGGGAACCAGACGGGTCCGCGCCAGTTCGAATTTCCTCCCTTCACCTTGACCGCCGCCTCTCCCGGCTCATAGCCCATGGAGCGATCTCCAAACCGGAAGGGATGCTGCTCGTGATACTTGGACAGGCTGCGAATGCCGTAAGGTGACATGAATTCTTCCGGGTCCCAGATGCGTTGCAGCAGGCGCTTGAACTGACCGGGATCGGCGATCGAAAGCACATAGCGTTTCTTGCCTTCGCCTACCGTGTAACAGGCGTCCCCCACCAGGTCGGGACGGTTATGGATGAACCATTCAACGTCCCGCAAAAAACCGGGATGGGCCGCGAGTTCCGCGCTTTCGAGCACTTCAATGGCATAGAGAGGGATCAGGCCGACCAGCGAGCGCAAGCGGAATTTGTGGAATTCGCCGTTGGGATAGCGCAGGACATCGTAGAAGAAACCTTCCTGCTCGTCCCACAACTGGTAGTTCCGGCCCCCCATCTTCTTCATGGCGGCGCCGATATAGATAAAGTGCTCGAAGAATTTGGTGGCCACACCTTCGTACACCCGGTTCTGATTGGCCAGCTCCAGCGCAATGCGCATCAGGTAGAGACAGAAAAAACCCATCCAGCCGGTGGCATCGGATTGTTCGAGGATGGCGCCGTTGGGAAATTTGTCCCCGCGATCGACGACCGCAATATTGTCCAGGCCCAGAAACCCGCCTTCGAAAACGTTGTTGCCTTCGCTATCGACCCGGTTGACCCACCAGGCAAAATTCATCAGCAGCTTGTGCAGGCATCGTTCCAGGAATACCGTGTCACCTTTGCCGGTTCGCTGTTTCTCCACCTGGTAAACCCGCCAGCAGGCCCAGGCGTGCACCGGCGGATTGAGGTCGGAGAACTCCCATTCGTAGGCGGGAATCTGACCGTTGGGATGCTGAAACTGCTCGAACAGCAGCACCCACAGGTTTTCCTTGGCGAACTTGGGATCGACCAGCGCCAGGGTGGTGCACTGAAACGCCAGGTCCCAGGCCGCGAACCAGGGAAATTCCCATTTGTCCGGCATGGAGAGGATGCGCATCGAGTTCAGGTGGCGCCAATGGATGTTGCGCATGTGCTTGCGCGATTGCGGCGGGGGAAATTTCGGGTTGTCGCCCTCCAGCCATCGATTCACATCCCACAGATAAATCTGTTTGCTCCAGAGCATTCCTGCCAGGGCCTGGCGTTGGATCATTTTTTCTTCCGCGGTGGCGGCCGGCGGCTGCACGGTGGCGTAGAATTCGTCGGCTTCCGCCTTGCGCTGGCCGACAATTTCGTCCACATCGTTAAGCGGAGCGGGCCGCTTTTCCGCGCTCAGGCGCAAGCGCAAGATCATCGAACCGCCCGGCGGGACCTGCTGGCGATAGTGGATGCACGACTTCGTGCCGATCTGCTGAGGATTTACGCAGTCTTCATGATTGATGATGTAGCGGTGAAACGCGTCCTTCACATGGGGCTTGCGATTGTCGGCGCAGCCATAAAGCCGGACTGCGTTGTTTTCGTTGTCGGTAAACAACGCTTCTCCACCCTCGGGAGCGTAAAGATATTGGGTGCCGAGCGCGTAGGGAAATTGCAGATTGCCCAGGCTGGTAGCTTGCGACTCCTCGGTAATGAGGGCAACCTGTTTCCCGGCCCGGTGCAGTCGGATCAAGGGTTCAGTGCGCGGCGGATCGGTCCAGGCCCAGGTGTTGCGGAACCAAAGGTGAGGCATCAAGTGAAGGTCAGCGGCCTCCGGACCGCGGTTGATGGCCTCGATGCGCACGCAGATATCTTCCGGCCCGGCTTTCGCATATTCGACGAAGACATCGAAATAGCGGTCCTGATCGAAAATCCCGGTGTCCAGCAGTTCGTACTCGGGCGCGCCCACCTGCCCCCAGCGACGGCGATTCTCCTCAATCAGTTTGAGATAAGGGAATTCGCCCTGAGGATACTTGTACAGCATTTTCATGTAGCTGTGAGTGGGCGTGTTGTCGAGATAGAACCAGTACTCCTTGGCGTCCTCGCCGTGGTTGCCCTCATTGCCGGTCAACCCGAACATGCGCTCTTTCAGGATGGGGTCGCGGCCGTTCCATAGGGCCAGCGCGAAGACGAGAAGCTGGTAGCGATCGCAGATCCCGGCGATGCCGTCTTCACCCCAGCGATAGGCCTTGCTGCGCGCCATGTCGTGGGTGAGGAATTCCCAGGCGCAGCCGTCGGGACTGTAGTCCTCGCGCACGCTGCCCCAGGAACGCTCGCTGACGTAGGGGCCCCACTTACGCCAGGCTGAAACCGGGCCAGAATCCTTTTCGAGAAGCCGCTGCTGCTCGGACGCGCTGATCGAGTTTTTCATGGAGGTTGGCGGCGGCAAGTTGCCAGCCTTCCCGCCGCCGAGACCGAGAGCAGTTCGTATGCGCTGGAGTCGCCGGGCGCGACGTTGTAGGCTGACGCGGCCTGCACCTGGGCCCAATTGCCCCTCCCTTCGTACCACACCGATTCTTCCCATGCAAACATAACTGCGCCCCCTGACCTCGGTTTGTTACTGGTACCGACACAGGAAACCAAAACCTGGCCCGGACTTGTTAAACTCGCCGGAACGAGGAGTGCGAACATGTCGCAGGCGGCAACGGCAGGAGAAGGAGGACGGATCGGCCGGTGTGGCGATCCCTGCGTGATGGTCATTTTCGGTGCGGCCGGCGACCTTACCCGCCGCAAACTGATCCCATCGCTCTACAACCTGGCGAAATACAACCTGCTGTCCCGCGAATTCGCGGTGATCGGCGTCGCGCGCAATGCCATGTCGACCGACGAATTTCGCATCAAGGTGGCGCAGGACTTGAAGGAGTTCGTCGACGGACCGGTCGATCCGGATCTGCGGCAGTGGTTCGAGCGGCACGTGTTCTACATCACCGGCGAGTTCGGCGACCCGAGCACGTACCAGCAGCTAAAGGAAATGCTCCAGACAGTCGACAAGGATCACGCCACCCACGGCAACTACTTCTATTATCTGGCTACCGCGCCCGATTTCTTTGGCCCCATCGTGCAGCAACTCTCTGCCATCGGCCTGATGACCGAGGAAAATCACCAGTGGCGAAGAGTGATCATCGAAAAACCGTTTGGCCGGGACCTGGCTTCCGCTCGCACCCTGAATCAGCAGCTCCTCAAGGAGGTGAACGAAAAGCAGATTTACCGCATCGATCACTACCTGGGCAAGGAAACGGTCCAGAACATTCTGGCCTTCCGCTTTGCGAATGGCATTTTCGAGCCCATCTGGAACCGGCGCTATATCGACCACGTACAGATTTCCGTGGGCGAAACCGTGGGCGTCGAAAAAAGAGGCGGCTACTACGATACCGCCGGCGCCTTGCGCGATATGGTCCCCAACCACATCATGCAGCTCATCAGCCTGACCGCAATGGAACCGCCGATTTCCTTCCAGGCGGACGCGGTGCGCGATGAGCAAGCCAAGATCCTGCACGCCGTGCAGCCTCTCAGTTCCGAAGATGTGTTGACCCGCACCGTGCGCGGCCAATATGGCGACGGCGAGATCGCGGGCCAGAGTGTTCCGTCTTATCGATCCGAACCCGGCGTGCCGCCCGATTCGCGCACCGAGACCTTTGTCGCGGTGAAGCTGCAAGTGGACAACTGGCGCTGGGCGGGCGTTCCCTTCTATCTGCGCACCGGCAAACGCATGGCCTCGCGCAGCACCTACATTGTGATCCAGTTCCGGCGGGCGCCCTTTGTGCTCTTCCGCGATACCGAAGTAGAAAAGCTCATGCCCAACCAGCTGGTATTACATATCCAGCCGGAGGAGGGCATCGCGCTGCGCTTTGCCGCCAAGACGCCGGGGCCGATCATGCGATTGGGAACGGTGGACATGGATTTTCAGTATTCCGACTACTTCGGCAAGCAGCCCAGCACCGGGTACGAGCGCCTGCTGCACGACTGCATGGTGGGCGATGCCACTCTGTTTCAGCGCGCCGACATGGTGGAGGCAGGATGGAGCGTGGTCAGTCCCATGCTGGACCTTTGGAAAGCTTTGCCCCCGCGCAATTTTCCCAACTACGCGTCCGGCACCTGGGGTCCGAAGGACTCCGACGAACTGCTGGAGCGGGACGGACGTCACTGGCGGAACTTCGATCAATAGCTTGCCGTCAGGTGCGAGCAAGCGGCGCGGGTTCAGCGGCGGCTTCTGGAACGGTTTGGCGCTTACCGCCGTGGCGCCAGCGCAGGACAGCGTCCATGTAGGTGTAGAAAACGGGCGTGAGATAGAGCGTCACAAACTGCGCGAAGAGCAGGCCGCCGACCACGCACAGACCGAGGGGGCGACGGGCGCCTGCATCGGCGCCAAAACCGATCGCGATCGGTAGGGTACCCATGATGGTGCAGGCGCTGGTCATCATGATGGGGCGGAAGCGAATCATGCAACCCTGGTACGCCGATTCGCTGGCTGTGTAATTTCCCGTGCGCTCGAGATCCAAAGCAAAATCAACCATCATGATCGCGTTCTTTTTGACGATGCCGATGAGCATGATCAGGCCCACGAAGCCGTAGATATCGAGCTGCATGTGGAACAGGGAAAGCGTGACC
>JBOGLD010000131.1:0-17744 GCA_050745885.1 Terriglobales bacterium | reverse complement strand
GGATTGGTGAGCAGTGAAGTTGTCCAGGCATCGGCCCTAGGTAAGTCGCCACCCACCATCAAAGGGGACGGAAAGATACACCACAGGGTGACAAACGTTCTCTGCTCGTCGTGGGACAACCGCGTAGAACGGGGCTGGCCCCATCCCGGAGCGGGCCCCAGGTATCCCAGCGGCAGCATGTCGGCGTCCGGCCAATGTCCCGGTACCGCCTTTCCGGCCCATTTTGCTACGTTCGCAAACTGGTCGCCGAGTCCCTGCGGATAGTCGACCGTGCTGTGCCACAGGTCCCAGATGTCATTCGAGATCCGCCACATCTGGGCATACTTCCGCATCTCTTCTGCTTTGTCGAGCGGCGCGGGCCCGGGCGACAGACTCAGAACGATCGGACGGCCCGTCCTGGCCAGCGCCGCGCTCAACATCCGGATTTCATCGCCCTTGTAGGGGCGGCTGCTGATGCAATCCACCTTGATCAGGTCCACCTCCCAACTGGCATAGAGCTTGGCGATCGAGTCGTAGTAGGCTTGCGCTCCCGGCTTCGAGCTAGCCATGCCATAGTTGTCGAAGTTCCAGGGACAGGTGTCGGTTGAGTCGGCGGCGTCAGCGGCGTGGAAAGACGATCCGGCGATCGGCAGATTCTTTTCCACCGCCTGCTTGGGAATGCCGCGAAGAATGTGAATGCCAAATTTCAGGCCGAGCGAATGTACATAATCAGCTAACGGCTTAAATCCGGCATCGTTCGCGGCGGACGGGAACCGGTTCACAGCCGGCCTATAACGGCCGAAGTTGTCCATGCTGTACTGCGACGTCCTGGAATTTCCGTACGGCGTGGGGTTGGTGACGAACCACTCCATGTCTACCACGACATACTGCCAGCCAAACGATTTCAAGTGTTCGGCCAGCCATTGAGCGTTGGCTTTGACATCGGTTTCTTTGACCGTGGTGCCGTAGCCGTCCCAACTGTTCCACCCCATGGGCGGGGTCGCGGCCAGGAGCGAAGGATCATCGATTCCTGCCGGTCTGGCGGCCTGTCCCAGGAGCGCACCGCCCGAAAACAAAACCAGGGCCAAAGCCAGAGCCGACAGAGAAAACCGTTGTTTCATATTTGTTTTCTCCTCCATCCTCCGCCTCTTCGCGGATGAGCTTATCTGAGCCTTTCGACAACCTTGTTCAGTCCCGACCACCCAGACGGGGCCGGAGAGTTTGCCGTCCCCGCCGAACTCTTCGATTCTGCAGACTTCAGTGCGACGGCACCACCGGTAAGATCAGCGCCGAGGGATGCTCGGCATCATGATAGATCGTGTTGGCCGCGGCGACATAGTTCCTGGCGAAGGCAGGTTCTTCGCCGGTGTTCAGATTTCTGTCGAAGCGGGGGAAATTACTGCTCGAAATTTCCAGCCGGAGCGCGTGACCCTTCAGGAACACATTGCTGGTAGACCATAAGTCGATAGTGAATTTGTAAACTTCTCCCGGATTCATCAGGCTCGCTTTCTCCCGTGAATCCCGGTAGCGGGCGCGGATAATCCCTTCGGTCAGGTTGCGCGCAAACCCATCCGGCCCTACGTCGACCAGTTTCGCGGTGAAATCGGTGTCCACCGCCGAAGACTTGGCGAACAGCTCCAGGCTGATCGGACCGGTGACTTCCATATCCTGCGCGAACACAGGCGTGCTGTAGACCAGAACATCGTCACGGGCTTCCGCTGCACGCTGGTCTCGGGGCCCAGCCGGCAGGTGATGACTGTCGCAGCACAAAGGGCCGCCCACTGTGGGCACGGGATTCGCCGGATCGTAGATGTAGTGATCGGCGGGTTCCGACCGCGGAGACATAGTTGAAAGGCTGCCGTCTCCACGAAGCGAGGCCGCGCTTTTTGCGGAATGTAGAAAATATTTTGTACTTTGAGCCCGGGCCAACGGCCAGTCATCCTCTTCCCGCCACTGGTTGGCGCCCATGACGAAAATCTTCACCGGCTTGCCCGCAAATTCGTTTTGCACGCCCTTAAACAGGTAGTCGTACCACTTTAAAGTCACGTCATTCTCATCGAACTCGGCGGCTGCGGGTCCAAAGTCAACCTGGCCGATCATCCTGCCGCTGCCGGCGTGACCGCCAATCGTCACGAGCAGATGCTGGCCCTGGCGTGCCGCTTCGCTGCCCCCGCGCGCCTTGATCCCCATGTAGTTGCGCAGCGATCCGCCCTGAAAAATGTCGTACCACGCCGCCACGGTAAGCACCGGAACGGTGATATCGCCGTAGTGTTCTTCAATCGATATCTGCTTCCAGTACTCGTCATAGGTGGGATGAGCCAGCCAATCCAGAAAGTATGGTGCGAGGGTGGAGGTTGTGGCCGGCGCCGCCGAAGGATCGGGAAAATTGAACAGCGGGTAGTTGACCAGCGGCAGGGTCCAGGCGCCTCCGAGGGCATTGGTATTTTTCTCGACGGTCCGGTCGAAGGTGTTTTGCGCCAGGCCCGAAGTCCACGATTGGTTGAACCATTGTTCGAATGCGCCGCCTTGGTACGTCCAGTTTTCGTGATAGTTGCTGGCCGTCACCACCGGGCAGATGCCGGCAAGATGAGGAGGATGAGCGATAGCGGCCAGCATCTGCGTGGCGCCGACGTAAGAACCGCCCCACATGCCGACCTTGCCATTCGAATAAGGCAGCGCCGCCGCCCATTCCACGGTGTCGTAGCCGTCATTCGACTCATGCTTGAAGGTGTACCACTCTCCTTCGGACGTATAGCGGCCGCGAACATCCTGCACGATGACAACATATCCGCTGGCCGCGGCCCGGATAGCGAAAGATGCTGCGCCGCTCTTGTTGTACGGAGTGCGTTGCAGCAGGACCGGAAACCGCCCGTCCGCCTTCGGCCGGTAGATGTCCGCGTGCAGCGTGACCCCGTCGCGCATCTTGGCCGACGCGTGCTCCATGGTCACTTCGTAGGGTTGGGCAGCATGAAGCAGGCAGGTGGTCAGAATCAGACCGAGAGTAGCCGCATAGCGCGCGGCATTCCTAAAGATCATGGCGCAAGCCTCCCGTGGGCACGAAGCCGCTAAGGTATCAAGTTTTGCGGGCTTTTTGGAGATGAAATGCGCGGAGCCCAGTTCTCAGGCGGGCGCCACTAAGGTCCACTGTTAAGCAGGGCAGTGACGGCGGCCTCAACCTGGTCGAAAGGCTGATCCGGGCTCGGCGCAGGCTGCAGGCGTCCCCGGCGATCGATCAGAAAAATCGCCGGGTAACGCGCGATGTCGCGATAGAGGTTGGGAACTTGGCCACTGAGGGTGAGAAGCGGGTAACTCACCGGCACTTTTTCCAGGAATTTCCGTTGCACATTGACGTCCTCGTCCGACAGCCCGAACACCATGAACCCCTGATCCTTCCGCAGCCGGTATAACCGGTCGAGCTGCGGCATCTCCGCCCGGCAGGGTCCGCACCAGGTCGCCCAAATATTGACGAGCACGACTTTGCCTTTCTGATCTTCCAGGCGCTGGGCTTTCCCCAGAATGTCCGGAGTGGCGAAGGGAGGCGCGGCCACGTCGCGCAACGCCAGGTTTCGAGACTGCTTCGAACGGGTGATGCCGTCGCTCACAGGCTTCCAGGCAATTCCCAGCGAGAGAATCGCGAGGGCGAGACCTGCCTTCGCGGACCAAGAAAGCGCGTGCTGGCGGCGGTCTCTGGTAGCCAGGACAAGAGTGACCAGAAACGGTACCGTCATTGCGAGAGTCGACCAGAAGAGACGGAAGAGCCAATCCTTTTCGAGATTGGCACTGCGCGATGTCAGGGTCGCATAGACGAGCGCATACAAGAAAAGCGCGGCCAGCGGCGAAAGGATTCCTGAGATGAGCACACGGTATTTGGACACTTTGGTCATTTAGCCGGCAGGACTTCGGAAAACGGCACCCACTATACAGCCCGAGACCGGGCTCCGTCAGTTGGGCAATTGTAAGTGCGAGATTTTTCAGCGTTTGAGGGCTATGCACCGGGTTGCGCGTTCGCGCCGCTTCGCGCTACGCACGTTGACTGCGATCCCGCTTTTTCCAGGAAGCCCAAGGCACGATGCTCAAACGGCCTAATCGCTCGCCGGCTGGCTTTCGGGCAAGGGCTGATAGCGGGGATCTGGCGACGTCACCAGCCTTCCGGTCCGACGCATGGTCGTGCAGTCATAGGAATAAACCGCGCCACAGAGGAGGCAGGCCTGGTAGGCCGTGCCATGAACGCCGGCATGCGGCCAGGTGAATTCGTGCCGGCAGCACATTTCGATAAGCCGTTGCAGGAGGGAATTTGTCATGGCTGCTTCTGATTCCTTCGATGTACTTGATGCTGTTCTCAACCTACTCCGAGAGGCGCTGAATGTGTGCTTGTTTCTTGGCCATCGGCGGCAGGAATTTGGACAGTGCAGGGTCGCATTACTCGGTTACCGAGGGAGGCGTAACGTAACTGCCCGTTTGAAGCAGATGGGGGGAACTACTGGAATCCCTTTGCGGGCGCGGCTTGCGTTACCGTAGAGGTGCAGAGTTTTGAGCCCGTCCGCAAGTGGAATGGGCGCGCTCTCTCTGAAAGCGCACCAGGAGATCGGGCCACCATGAAAGAGGGACACCATGCATAGCGCGAATGTTCCGGAGACCATGCGGCGCAGCTCGAGAGTGCCGATCACCCTTCCCATCGCCGTTACCAGCCTGGAGCCGAGCGCGCCTTTCTCGGAAATCTGCGAGACCTTGGTGGTCAGCGCGCATGGTTGTGCCATATTTTCTCCCGCCAAGCTGGAAGCGGGCATCCCGGTACAGTTTCGGCGAAAGGGCGGGGGCGCGGCCAAAGCTCATGTGGTGGACTGCAAGCCCATGGGAGCGGGTCAACAGGGCTGGCAGGTCGCCGCCAAGCTGGACCGGCCGGAAAACTTCTGGGGACTGGACGCTTGTCCGGAAGACTGGGCGAGGTTGATGGAGATTCATTCTGACGATCCGCAACCTGCACGAAAAATGCCGAGAAGCGACAAAGGACCAGGCGCGCCGGCGCTGAAGATTGTTTCCGAAAAAAGCCAGCATCCATTGACCGACTATGATTTGCGGGCGATCGTGGCCGAGTTCGTTCAGCCCTTGCATGCGGAAGTGGTGGCACTCAAGGAAAAAGCGGCCCAGGGAGAACTGAAACACAGCCGCTTCGACATCTCGCTGTCGCACATTCCCCCCGAAGTGGAAGAGAAATTGTGGGTACGTCTGCGCGAAGACCTGGGGACACAAGTCTTGAAGCAGACCCAGGAGCAATCGGCGCAGGTGCTGGGATCAGCCAAGACGATGATCGAGCAGAAAATCGGCCAGGCGCTCGAAGGATTCCGGCAGCAGGCGACGCAGGAGTTGAAGACCGTGGAACAGAACGCACGCGGGCTGTCCGAAGAGATCGCCGAGGCGGTGGGACAGCATTTCAATTCCGGAGCGGAACGGTTTCAGCAGCAGGTGTCACAGGCGGGGACCCGGGCGGAACAGCAGAGCGAAGAGCACTTCCGCGCTCTGCAGCAACGGCTGGGCGAGGAGCACGCCGGCTTCCGGCGGGAAATGCAGAGCCTGCAGACCACGGCCGCGGCCGAGGTTTCCCGGCTGCAGTCGCAGGCCACTTCTCTGGGCGGCCGCATGGCGCAACTGGATGACATCGCGTCCCGGCTGGAATCCGGAATGGAAAGCCGCCTCTCGCAGATGGCCAGTGACCAGATATCCGCCGCGCGGGTGCAGCTGGAGAGCGCGGTCGACGTAGTTCTCAAAGAGCTGGGCACACGCAACGCGAAGGAACTAGACCATCAGCTGGACGAGGCCCGGGGGAAATTGAAGATTGTCCAGAAAGGAATCGAAACTTCGGTGAGCGATCTGGTCAAGACCGAAGTTGCTGCCAGCTTGCTGTCCTTCGGCCAGACCATGGAAGAACTGGCGCAGGATTCTGTGGATCGCTGGCGGAGCGCGTTGAGCAGGGATCTAACGTCCGTAGCCAAGATTCTGGGCGCGGGATTTCAGCGGGAAGGCTCGCCGGACCGCGGCTCGGAGCGGGAGTCGTCGGAAGACTAGGCCGACGCGGGATGCCAGGTTCGCGGCCACCTCCCGGCGTTCTCTCCGAACAGAATTTCGCCGCACTCATTTCCTGAAGAGCGCGTCGAGTCCCGCTTGTGCGATGGCTTCGTCGATCTCGGATTTGGCCCCGCTGGCGGCGATTCCTCCGAGGATCTGGCCGTCTACCTGAATGGGCAGGCCGCCCTGATTGGGGAAAAAGTCCGGAAAGGCGAGAGCCTCGACATCTCCTTTTTTGATGGCGTCAGCGCCATTTTTCGAGGGAGACCGGTAGAACGCAGCATGCCGGGCTTTTCTTTGCGCGAATTGAATCGTGTTGAGGGATGCGCCGTCCGCCTTCTCCAGGAAGAGTAGATTTCCGCTTTCGTCCACAATACAGATCGTTACTTCGACATTCTGCTTTTTGGCTTCCGCCTCGGCCGCGGCCACCATAGTCTTGATCGCGGCCAGGTTCAGATACTTCCGGGTAGGAAGATCGGCCGACGACGTGGCAGCGACGGACGACGCTGTCGCGGCCAGGCTCAGCATCACAAAGAATAGTTTGAACATGCGCAGAATGCTACCAGCTAGCTTTCCGCTTTTCCAGCAGGTTCAAACGATGGGTGGGACAGTTTCGGGGTGGGCTGGGGCTAGGAATTCTTGCGGTTGAACCGGCAAAGCCCCTGGGTGGCGCTCATTTTGCCGCAAGCCAGAGCCATGGTCTCAAAGGCCCGCTCGTAGCGGAATTCGGGCTTGAGATACGGCTTTCTGGCGGCCCGGAGATTGTCGTCTGCAAGCTTCTCCCGGTTTGTGTCCTTCTCCGTCATAAGGTCGCCTACGCCTCTTCATCAGGCAAAACCGGGGGGCGGTTACCCAATATTCAAACAGACTATCACCAATCCCGCGCCCGCGTTGTTGCCATTTGAGATGACTTACCAATGCCGATTCAGGCGTTTCGCCGCAGGGGACGAAAGAAGCTGGCGATATCGCGGGCCAACAGCTCCGGCTCTTCAGCCGCGGCAAAATGCGCCCCGCGCGGCATTTCGGTCCAGTGCTGAAGGTTGTAGCCACGTTCGATCCACGCCCGGGGCGGGAACGGGGTTTCCTTGGGGAAGTGTGCGATAGCGCAGGGTAAGCGGACCTGCTCGCCCGGTTGAAAGTGGAGGGGCGCTGTTTTCGCCTCGAAGTACAGTCGGCAGGAGGAATGGATGGTCTCCGTCATCCAATAGAGCGTCACATTGGCCAGCAGTTCGTCTTTGCTGAAGCGGCGCTCCACTTCGCCGTCACAGTCCGCCCAGTCGCGGAATTTCTCGACGATCCAGGCGGCCAGCGCGGCGGGAGAATCATTCAGACCGTAAGCCGCGGTCTGGGGCGTGTTGCGCTGCAGATGGGCGTAGGCGCCGAAATCCGCGTACCAGCGATCGGAGTCGTTCAGGAAGCGCTGCTCAATTTCAGAGAGTTTCGTGCCCGGTTCCAGGTATGGGCGGTATGTTCCCGGAATGTAGTTGAGATGAACGCCGATTACACGGCGTTGATGGCGCAAACCCAGGATGGTGCTGACCGAGGCGCCAAAGTCACCGCCCTGAGCGGCAAACCGCTCATACCCCAACTCCGCCATCAGCCCGGCCCAAAGTTCCGCAATGCGCCAGGTGTTCATGCCGGGCCGCGCCGGTCGGTCTGAAAAACCAAAGCCCGGAAGCGAAGGCACCACCACGTCGAATGAATTTGCGGGATCTCCACCGTACCTTGCCGGGTCGGTCAGTAAGGGAATGATCCGGAGCATCTCGAGAAAAGAGCCGGGCCATCCGTGAGTCAGGACCAGCGGGATGGGCGCCGGCCCCAATCCGCGCTCGTGAATGAAGTGAATGCCGACGCCATCGACCGCGCAGCGATAGTGGTGAAGGGCGGACATTTTCTCCAGCTGGGCCTTCCAGTCGAACTGATCTTTCCAGTAGTCGCACAGGCGCTGCATGAATTTGAGATCGATGCCGTACGTCCAGCCGGAGCCCGATATTTCATCGGGCCAGCGGGTGCGGGCCAAGCGCAGGCGGAGATCTTCGACCGCGGCTTCGGAATAGGGCAGGGAAAATGGCTCGACGCTCAATCGCGTAACCTTGGTCATCAGTATAGATAAAAAACCACGTAGGGGCGGGCGCCCTCACTCGCCGGGCCGGGCGAAGCCCAGCTAGTGTTTTAGGCGGCTCAATTCCGAAATCGGGGGATTGAATTCGGAGTCGTGACGAGGAAGCTAGGAGCCGGCCTGCATGAAAGCGCACTTGCTCAGGGCTTTGGCAGCCAGTTCGAGGTGCTGCAGGTCATCGGGCGTGAAGTCGGGCCCGGCGGAAACCAGATCGAATCCCTTGTGGCAGATCTGTACGACGCCCAATACCGTGTCCGCCTTGTCGAGGACCGGCGCCGACATTAATTTATGAATGGTCGCGGGGTGAAGCTCTTCACCGTTTTCTGCGCTGGGCCTGACGCTCTCAAAGATGCTGGCGTGCTTCACTCGGGTGAAGTTGTTGAACAACTCGGTTTTTTTATTGACCACGGTGTGGGCTGCAACTGCCGTAGAACTGGAAATCGGGATTGATCCCGCCGTGGTGAGCTCAAAGGGGCAGAGAAACTTCAGTAATCCATTCTCCAGGCGCAACAGGGCGACTTCGTTCGGCCGCACTCCAAAAACCTTGGAGAGTTCAACGCAACATTGATCGGGAGTGCCGGCGCGAGCCATCAGGCGCTCTAATGCGCCGAGGTCGCGCGCGGGCGCCGTTGCGGCCCCTGCCCCATCCTGACCCGAAGCTCGCTTGTCCTTGTGCATGTTGTGCCCAATGCGGACACGGTCTCCCCCACATCATGCTGACGCCATGTTGTGCTGCCATCAAGTTACGGAGGTACTTTGTGGATGTTCGTTACGGGAAAAGTCTGGAGCGGCGAGTGCGGCGGGGGATTGCTATTTCGTCAGCGGGAAATGTTTTTCGCGCCAGCCCCGGATGCCACCGTCCATAGAGAGCACGCTGGTATAACCCATTTTTTGGAGATTGTCGGCGGCCAGGGCGGAACGATAACCACCGCCGCAGTAAAGGATGACCGGAGTGTTCAGCTCCGGCACGCGCTGCTCGATATCGCGTTCGATGATGCCTTTCCCCAGGTGAACAGCTCCGGGCAAATGGTCTTGGGCGTATTCACTCTCTTCCCGGACATCAACCAACAAGAATTTCTCGCCGCGGTCGAGCCGGGCTTTGACTTGGTCGACGCTCACTTCTCGAACCCGCGTTTTGGCGTCCTGAACGATTTTCAGAAAACGAGCGGAATGCTGGTGAGCCATAGGACTCCATTCCAGGGATGAATGTGAATGACAGGAAGTATTTTAGCGGAAAGCGGGGGGCGCTATTCTCCGGAACCGGCCGCGGCTTCGGAAGCTTGCTCGTCGGAAGGAGAACCTGCGGCAGGGGAACTCAGGAATTTTTCCAAGTCGGCTTTGAGCTTCAGGCGGTCTTCTTCGCTGAGATCGGCAAATTCGAAGGGCTGCAGACAACCCTGCGTGGCCCACATGGGAAACAGCATCGCCACCTTGTTGCGTATGGTGCTGCCGCCCACGTGAAACATCACTTCCGCTTTGATGCCTTCATTGAGCGGGGTTTCCAGGTGGAGCAGGCCTCCGGTGAAGGAGAGCTGGTGCAGGCGAGCCTGTATCTCTCGTCCGCTTTCCAGGCGGACGAGGGCCAGAATGGTTCCTGCGAGTTTGACCCGAGGGGCGCGTCGCGCCTCATCTGCCTTTTTTTTCCGTGCCATGCGTCAATCCCACTATGACATTACCCCTCAGACGTGGGCAGATTACGAAAGAGCGAGGCCTTCGTCGCACCGAGCCGCATTCGCTTTATCTTTGCTTCGGGGGTTTTCCCGCCCCTACCCTGAGTCCCCACAAGGCTTGGAAGAAATGGAGGTTAGCCTCAGGGTCTTTGTCCCAAAAACGTCCTTCCCTGGTAAGCGCCAATCGATTACTGGGGTTACTTTACCTGCGGCGGTGGCAGTCGTAAGCTGCGGGCTTATGGCGTTCAATGCGTTGCTGATGTGCCGCGAGCAACAGGACCTGCGAGTTCTGGGGAAGGCCCTGGACGAAGTTGCGATGGAACAGGAGGTTTGCCTGTCGGCTCCTGAGGCCCTGGACCTGACCGTGCTGAAGCACTATTCCGCGCTGGTGCTGGACTTTGACCTGCCCGGCGCGGCCACCGTGGCCCGCATGGCGCGACTGGCGCCGTCGCATCGCCGGCCCGTCATCTTTGCCATGATTGGAGCATTTACAGAAATCGCCGAAACCTTCCAGGCTGGAGCCAACTTCATCTTTTACAAGCCCCTCGGGTTTGGCCAGATGGTGCGTTGCTTGCGCGCGGGCCGCGGTTTCATGCGGCCGGACCGGAGGGAATCGCCACGGCAGAGCTTGGAATCGCTGGTCTATCTGCAATTCGGCATTGCCGCGCTTCCGGCCATGGTGCTCGACTTGAACCAGAATGGCCTGGCGCTTCAGGCTCCTGAACCATTGCCGCCGGTGCAGCAGGTGCCACTTCGTTTCGTTTTGCCTGGTACCAGCCACATGGTCGAGGGAATGGGAGAGGTGGTCTGGGCCGACGACGGCGGACGGGCCGGTATGCTGTTTTCCCGCCTGACACCGGCTTCGAAAAAATATCTGAAGCAGTGGTTCGTGAAGCGCGACGCAAAAAAGAAAACTGCTGCGCGCTCTGCCTCCCCGACCGTGAAAGCCCGGGCCGCGAAAGCCCGCCGCGCTGCGGCTGGTTCCCACTAGCTTTACCCGTTCTGCCCCGTTGGTGACCGGTTAGCTGGGTGCTTCGCCTGCATGCTAGACTCAAACTTCTTTCCTGGTTGAGATGGCATGCGCGAGCTGACTTTCCTTTCTGCTGTTTCCATGGCTGAGCAAATCCGGCAGAAGAAGGTGTCCCCGGTTGAACTGGTCGAGACGCATCTCACCCGAATCGAAGAGTTAAATCCCAAACTAAACGCCTTTGCCCAGGTGGATGTCGAAGCAGCCCGGCGGCGGGCCCGGGCGGCGGAGGCGGCGGTGCGACAGGGGGAAAAGCTCGGCGTGCTGCACGGGGTTCCGCTCAGCATCAAGAGCTCGATGGAAGTCGCGGGCCTGCCTTGGGAGGCTGGGACAAAACTGCGGGCGGGCACGGTGGGTGAGCGGGACGCCCCGCTGGTGACCCGTCTCCGCCAGGCCGGCGCCATCATTCTTGGCGTCACCAATGCGCCCGAGTTGCTTATGGCCTGGGAAACGGACAACCTTCTTTATGGGCGGACGAATAATCCCTGGGACCTGGCGCGCACGCCGGGGGGATCGAGCGGCGGGGAAGCGGCGGCGATTGCGGCAGGCCTGTCGGCGGGAGGCATGGGCAGCGACGGCGGTGGCTCGATTCGCGTGCCGGCGCACTTCAGCGGAATCTGCGGACTGAAGCCCACTCCCGGACGCATTCCTGCGACCGGACACTTCCCGGTTTCGGTCGGTCCTTTCGCGTTGCTGGGCGTGGTCGGACCGATGGCCCGAAATATGGGTGACCTGAAAGTTCTGTTTGAGGTGATGCAGGGTCCCGACGATGGCGATCCCTCGGCGGCGCCGGTGCCTATGCGCTGGCCCGGGCAGGATGAGCTAAGCAGAGTGCGCATTGGCTTTTTCGAGGATGACGGCCGCACGCCGGTCACTCCGGAAACACGGGCGGCGGTGCGAACCGCGGCCGACGCTCTGCGGCGCGCGGGTTTCGAGGTGGAAGCTTTTCGTCCCGAGGGGCTCGAACTGGCCCGCCAGCTGTGGTGGAAGCTGTTCGGTGTTGCCGGTGGGATGATGCTCGGTCCCGTCACTCAGGGGCGCGAAGCCGAGCTGAGTCCGATTCTCAAACAGTTTTCCAGCTGGGCGGCGGCGGAGCCTGCTCATACCGGCCAATCGTTGCTCGAAACCTGGATCGAGCGTGATGTAGTACGCATGCAGGTGTTCGCCCAGATGCGTGATTATCCCGTGCTGCTTTGCCCGGTCGCGTCGATTCCCGCCTTCCGGCATGGCGAGCGCAGCTGGCAGGTAGAAGGAAAAACCGTGAAATATCTTGACGCCTGGAGCTATACCGAATGGTTCAACCTGCTGGGCACGCCCGCAGTGGTGGTGCCGGTAGGCAAGTCGCCGGAAGGATTGCCCATCGGCGTGCAGATCGTGGCGCGCCCGTGGCACGAGGAGCTGGCGATTTCGGTAGCTGGGGCGCTCGAGGATCAGCTCGGCCCCTACGGACATCCGGCGATTTAGCGGATTTAACGCAGGCCCAGATGTCCCTACGCTTTGGTTTTGTGGTCTACTTATTTCTGGCATGACGAAGCGAAATCTTGTGCTCTGCGCCTGCGTTGCCTTGGCCGCGGCAGCCATTCTTGCCGCTGCTCCGGAGGATTCCCCTTCGAAGCCGGACAATTCCACCGCAGCGGCACGGCTGAACAATCTGGGCGCGGCTTACATGAACCAGCAGCTCTTCGAGAAAGGCCTCAAGGCCTTCCAGGAGGCTGGCGCCCTGAATCCGAAACTGCGAATCGCATTTCTGAATCAGGGCATCGCGCTGCTGAATCTGTCCCGCATCGAGCCCGCGAAGGCGCTCCTCGAGGCTGCGGGCAAGAGCGCCCCCGACGATCCCCACGCCTGGTTCAACCTGGGCTTGCTGTACAAAAATTCCGACCGTCCGCAGGCGTCAGTGGATGCTTTTCGCCACGTCACCGAGATCGATCCGAACGACGCCGACAGCTGGTATTTTCTGGGCGCCGCGTCGGCGCAGCTCAGGCAATATCCGCAGGCGATCGACGCGTTCCAGCATGCGCTCAAGCTGAATCCCTTGCATGCTTCGGGCGAATTCGGCCTGGCGCGGGCCTATCAGCAGTCGGGCGACGCGGTCCATGCCCGCGAACACCTGGCACGCTTCCAGCACATTACCCAAAACAAACTGGGCTCGCCCATCGGGCTGGCGTACGGAGACCAGGGAAAATATTCGACCGTGGAAGAGGTGGCGGGCGCTCTCGAGAAAGCGCTGCCGCAAATTCCAGTGCGTTTCGTGCCGGTGACCGGGAGCGCGGGGTTGGCGTCGAAGCCTTCATCCGGAGCTGCCGGTGATCTGGCGTCTTTCCTGGGGCCGGGCGCGTGCTTTCTGGACTACGACGGCGATGGCAAGCCTGATCTCTTTCTGCCCGATAACGGTCCCCAGGGCGGCATGACGCTGTATCACAACCTGGGCGCCGGCAAGTTTGAAGATGTTACGAAGAAGGCCGGGCTTGATCCGACTCTGCACGCGATTGGTTGTACGGCGGGAGACTACGACAATGACGGCGCGACCGACCTGGCCGTAAGTCTCAAGGGCCGCGTACTTCTCTTGCACAACGAGAAGAAGGGCACCTTTAAGGACGTAACGGAAGCGGCGGGTATTAATAGCCCTGGCTTTGATTTAGGGCTGGCCTTCATCGATTACGACCACGATGGCGATCTTGATCTCTACGTAACGCGCTACAGCGACGCTGGTCGGTATGACCCCCGTCTGCGGAACGCGTTCACCGCCGGTGTGCTCCCAGAAGGAACAGGCAGCATGTGGCGCAACAACGGCAACGGAACCTTTGTCGACGTTACTGATTCTACTGGCCTCGCGGGATCTTCACGCGGCGTGAGCGCGTTGGGAACCGACTATAACAATGATCGCGCAGTGGACATCGTTCTTACGGGATGGGGAAAGACGCCTACTGTTTTTGATAATCCGCGTGAAGGCAAGTTCATCGTGCGCGATCTGTGGCCGGACGCTCTCGCCGCGCCTACTGCTGGAATTGCTGCGCTGGACTTTGATCACGATGGTTGGATGGACTTGGCCTTTACGCAGTGGGGTGGCACTGGGATCACACTGTGGCGCAATCATCAGGGAAAAAGCTTTGAGCCTGTGACCCTTCCCCTACCGAATTGGACCCGCGGCTGGGGCGTCGCCGCGTTCGACTATGACAACGACGGCTGGGTCGATCTGGTCGCCGTAGGCGAGACGGCCGACGGCAAGGGTGAAGTCCGTCTCTTCCGCAATCTCGGGCCGGATGGATTCAAGGACGTCACGGCCGACGTCGGCCTGGACAAGATTCAACTCAAAGATCCGCGCGCGATTGTCACCGCTGACTATGATGGCGACGGCGCCACCGACTTGCTGATTACGCAGAATCACGGCCCGGCCGTCCTGTTGCGCAATGAAGGCGGTAACAAGAACAACTGGCTGCGGCTTTCCTTCAAAGGCCTGGCCGATAACAAGAGCGCGATTGGTACCAAGGTTGAAGTCTTCTCCGGGGCGAATCGCCAGAAGTTTGAAATTGCGGGATCGTCCGGCTACCTGGGGCAGAACTCAACCGACCTTGTGGTCGGACTGGGCCAGGCCAAAGAAGCCGATGTGGTGCGCATGCTGTGGCCCTCCGGAGTCATACAGGATGAAATTCAGGTTGCCGGGATGAAAGACCACAGTTTCCTCGAAATGGACCGCCGCGGCAGTTCCTGTCCCACGCTCTTCGTCTGGGACGGAAGCCGCTACGAACTGGTGGGCGACATGCTGGGCGCAGGCGTGGTCGGCCACTGGATTGGGCCCGGCCAGCGCGACATTCCGCGGCCTACGGAATACATCAAGGTTCCCCGCAACTCGGTGCGTGAGAAAGACGGCAAGCTCAGCTTCCGGTTCATGGAACCGCTTGAAGAAGCGGTGTATCTCGATCAGGTGAAGTTGCTGGCCGTGGATCATCCTGCAGCTGACGACGTTTTCCCCAATGAATATTTCGCCAGCAACCCGCCGTATCCGCCGTTCAAGGTTGTGTATAGCCGCGATGCCCGGCCGCCGGCGGGCGCATGGGACGAGCATGGTCACAATGTTTTGCCTGACCTGCTGGCGCATCGTTACTTTGGCGATTTCGATGTCCTGAAGTTCCAGGGCTTCACCCAGCCCCACACTCTGGAACTTGACCTGGGCGAAGCGTATCGCGGCGGCCCGCTGTGGCTGCTGATGCACGGTGAGATTGAGTACTTCAGCGCGACCAGCATGTTTGCCGCTTACCAGGCTGGGGTCGAGGCAGTCGCGCCCTACGTGGAGGCGCAGGACGCCACGGGGAAATGGGTCCGCGTGATGGACGACATGGGCTTCCCCGCGGGCGGCCCTCGTACCATGACCGCCGATCTGACGGACAAGCTGCCGGCGGGAACGCGGCGCATCCGCATCACCACGAACCTGCAGATTTATTGGGACAACATCCTGGTGGATCGTGCGGAACAGAACGGGAACGCCCGCCTCACACCGGTGCCGCTGGCCCGCGCCGATCTACGTTTTCATGGCTTTCCCCTGAAGATCGAAAACCGGCCCCCGGGTAACGTGTTGTACGTGTATGAGAAAACCAGCCCCACCGGGCCTTACACCAGGCCGGCGGGCGTCTATACCCGCTACGGCGACGTGCGTCCTCTGCTGACGGGATACGATGACCGGCTGGCTGTCTTCGGGTCCGGCGATGAAGTGGTTCTCGACTTCGATCCTGCGAAACTTCCAGCTTTGCCCAAAGGCTGGGCGCGGGATTATTTTTTCGTGGCCAATGGCTATGAGAAAGACATGGATTTTTACGCCGCCGAAGCCAATACCGTGCAACCACTGCCCTTCCGCGCCATGGGAACTTACCCTTATCCCAGGGGCAGGTCATTTCCGCTGGACGATGCGCACGTAAATTACTTTTTGGATTACAACACGCGTCATCTTTCCGGCAACGAACCCAAGGGATACCGCTTCGACTATCCTCGATGATTTGTCATCCTGAGCGGAGTAGCTGCTTCGCTTCGCGAAGCAGCCGCGCAGTCGAAGGACCCCTATAAGCGGATCGAAGGATGGAAAGTACGGGATTCTCACCGAGCCGGGAGGAAAGAATCCCACAATACTATGGTTTCTCCGCGCCCCTAGGGGTCCTTCGACTTCGCCCGTTCATTCGCAAGCGAATGAACGGTCTGCGCTCAGGATGACAGGCCCGCAAAGGTCAGGGCCACGTTTCCGGCGGCGGTACAGAATCGTTTTAACCGTTGACACTGACTGCCTCCGCATAATCCAATACGCGGGAATGGCAACCACTCCTGACAGTTCTGCTGCCTCTTCCGGACTGCGACTTCGTCGATCGCTCACCCTTTGGGACCTCATTCTTTACGGCATCATCGTGATCCAGCCGACGGCGCCCATGCCGGCCTATGGGGTGTTCAGCAACGCCGGGGGCGGCCACGTGGTTACGTCCATTCTGATCGCCATGGTCGCCATGGTTTTTACGGCGATGAGCTACGGGAGGATGGCCCGCGTCTATCCCAGCGCCGGTTCGGCTTACACCTATGTAGGCCGTGAGATCCATCCCTCTCTGGGTTACGTCACGGGCTGGAGCATGACCATGGACTACATGCTCAATCCCTTGATCTGCACCATCTGGTGCTCCAAGGCAATGGCTGATCTGTTGACCGGGACCCGCTACCAGATTCCGTATCCCGGCCTGTTCTGGCCGATCATATTCGCGGTGTTGTTCACCGCTCTGAATCTGCGCGGAGTCAAGACCTCGGCGCGGATCAATCAAACCCTATGCGCGATTATGGGAGCGGTGATTCTGGCTTTTTTCTGGTACACCATCCGCTACATTTTCCATTTGCCGCAATATCCCGAGTCATACTTTTTGCGTCCTTTCTATAACCCGGAAACTTTTACCATCAACCGGGTATTTCACGGCACCTCGGTTGCGGTGCTTACTTATATAGGATTCGATGGAATTTCGACCTTGTCGGAAGAAGTGGACAATCCCAAGCGGAACATTTTTCTGGCGACGGTTCTGGTCTGCGTGATTACAGGGTTTCTGGCGGCGGCTGAAGTTTACGGCGCGCAATTGCTCAGCTCGCAGTACATGTTCTCCGCGGCCGAAGTGGAGAATGCGTTCAGCCACGTGGCTGCAATCGCCGGGGGCTCTCTCATGACCAAAGCCATCAGCGTCACGCTGCTGATTGCCACCGTAGGTTCGGGCATGGGATCGCAGCTCGGGGCAGCCCGCTTGCTTTATGGAATGGGACGCAGTAATGCGATTCCGAAGAAATTCTTCGGTGCGATTCATCCCCGGACCCGGATTCCGGCGAACAACGTGATTTTCGTGGGCGTGATCGCTTTACTGGGAGCCTTCCTCATCACTTACGACAATGGCGCGCAGCTGCTCAATTTCGGAGCGCTGATTGCTTTCATGGGCGTCAACCTGGCCGCGCTGACTCACTACTACATTCGGGGCGCGGACCGTTCGATGGGACAGCTGGTTCCGCCGGTTCTGGGCTTTGCCATTTGCCTGTTCATCTGGATACACCTGTCGAACCTGGCGCTGATCGCGGGATCCATCTGGATGGGCGCAGGAATCGCCTACGGGGCGTGGAAGACCAGAGGCTTCCAGAGTGACCTGGTAAGCTTCGACGTGCCTCCGGAAGAAGAGTGAGATGGTTGTTCGGCTGGTCGGACGAGGGCGTCCGCCCCTGCGTAATATTAGGGCTACTCCACGTTCCAACCGCTGACTTGTACGGCCGGTTGGGCCGCGCCCAATTCCTGTGTCCTGTATGTGGCGGTGACTTCGCGCTTTTCGCCGGGCAAAAGCGAAATATAGTTGTCCTGCCAGATCACGGGAAGAATCTCGTCTCCGCC
>JBOGLD010000130.1:0-56808 GCA_050745885.1 Terriglobales bacterium | reverse complement strand
CCGCTTCCAGTTGTTTCAGCACCCCAATGATCTGCGCCTCTGTGTGCCTGCTCCTCGACATACCCGCTTCCCCTTTCTTTCGCTGAAATCATACTCAGCTTTGTTCGGAAAGAGGGGAGCAGGTCATTGGGACACAGTGGCTGGAATTATTATGATCGAAACTTATAAAAGCCGCTGCGCTGGATGAGGAAAGAGTAGCAGATTATTTTCCGCTGACAAGGATCACCAACAGGGCATCTGCTGCCGATCTCGATCTACGACCAGCCGATAGTCTACTGTCCCAGACGGACCTTGGTAAATGAAGTGTTCAGGACATCCGTTACCCGTGGCTGGGAACGACGGAAACTTTGCAGATCGCTCGGGACCACTGTCCGTTTTTTCGATCGGAATCCCTGTCCGTGATCGCCGGAATACACGTCACAACCAAGGCTGCTTTTTGAATCACGCACATTGCCAATGACGAGCCCCGCGAGTGTGTTGAAATTGAATTCACCTAACCCAGTCTCTCAAGCGCGGGCGTACTGGTGACGGCAACTTCGGTCAGTGCGAGGTGGCCACCCCTTGGCGGGATAAAGGCGGAGCAAGCATATTTGCGCTGTTCGCAGACCACAATACTGCACCTCGACCGGGTCGCCACTCAACGACGTCGATGCCCTGCTTGCGGATCGAGCCTAAGCATACGCCAGATTTCGGGCCGTCAGTTGACCGACGACCCGGTTCCTAGACTCGCGAAGTGACTCGATTTCAAATTTCTCGGTCTTCAAGAGGTGAACGAGTTCCCATAAGGGCAAGCTACCTTCGCATCCTAGATGATATTCCATGGCGATGTGCTTCACCCGCCGCAACGACTCCCGATCTTCCATGATGCTCCATTCACTTCCCTCACAATCGAGCTTGAGAAGATCGACCGTTTCTCCGAGGCGATCGACGGCATTTTTGAAGGAAATTAATTGAATGGCCCCCTCGGCATCTAGAACCAGTGTATTGTACAGCGAGGGGCCTTGATCTTGACATACGAGGGAGGCGCTGCCGTCATTGTTGGAAACACCTGCCTGATGTACGATCACTCTCAAGCCTTCGGTATGCCGCTGCAAGATCGGGAAAATGGCTGGTGCCGGCTCGTAGCAGTGAATGGTTGCCGTCGGAAAATAATGCCGAGCTAAAATCGCGAAGAATCCGACATTCGCTCCGACATCGAGAACGGTACCGAGATTTCTGGGAAGCACCGCAAGCCGGTACGGATCATCGCCCCAGAGGTGACCGAGTTCCCATTGTTGATGGCTGGCCTCGGATTCGGGGACCGCGATGTCGATCCTGCGGGAGCTTACACGGAGACAGTCGATCTTGGCGCCAGATCTCAATGGAAAGTGCCCGAGCGGCCACCACATGGCTCGCTGCTTCAGCCGGGTGAGAAGGGGTTGGCCAACGCGATCAGCCAGCCTTGCAGCCCCCCCTGCGATTGTGCCCCTCAAGCCCCGTAACATCACGCCCCCTCGTAGAGTTTCGTGAGCTTGTCCATGAACGCCTCTCTGCCGTACGCGCGGACGACGGAATTGCGAATTTCCAGTGGGCTTGCAGTGAGCTTGCCGCCGATGATGTCCAGGACACCCTGCGCAATACTTTCGGCGTCGCCGATGCGCACCACAAAGCCGTTGCGCCCGTGCGTGACGAAGTCCGATATTCCACCACTAGCCGTCGTGACGACCGGGCGCCCGCACATCAAGGCTTCACAAACTGCAATGCCAAACGTTTCCGCCACACTGGTAGAGACGAGCATATTTGACCAATGCAGCAAATCGACCACGTGTTGGCGGTCCGCGCTGGGCGCGACTTCGATCTGGGCGGCCGAACGGTGTTCCAAGGCTTGTGTCTCGATATTAACCCGGTGCTCAGCTGTGTCGGCACATATGATCTTGACCTGCACGGTCGTGTTGCGGCGGCGTTTCAAGCAAACAAGTGAGTTGAAAAAAGTTTCGTAGTCTTTCAGAGGGGAGGCAAGCCCAACGAACAGCAATTTTATTGTGTTCGAAATAGCGCTCCCGCCGGCCAACGCAAAGAGCTGTTCATCCACATAGTTGCCAGTCACGACCGGATTGGCAGCAATACCATTCATGAGCAGTATCTGTCTTTGAAACTCACTCACGGCCGCAACCCGTGTGGCCTGCGCATAGACCTCCTTTGCGGCCTTCCAATGCATGGGATCGAAATAATCGAAAATAATGTGTTGATGCTCGGACACGATCAGCGGTAGGCTGCGCATGGCGGCGATGTGCTGACCTAGAACACCAGCCGAAACTGCACAGTGGCAATGGACAATGTCTGGCACCCACCCAATACTGTCCAGGGCGTCGAGCGCTAAGACCGCTTCCGCTCGGCTTGTGATGGCGTCGAAGGGGTCACGGTGATTTGCGAGTTCGATGTCGACCTTGGTGACTGGCAGCCCTTCCGCGTCGTGGGAATGCTCGACAGCAGTCACCCTCGGACCAAGGTAGCGCGTTCGAAGCCAGTGGTGGAGGCTCCGGCGCCCCCACGAACGGCGTCGAACCACGAGAACACGCGTGTCGTAGCGAGACCGGCTGAGGCGCGACTGCTCCTGAAAAAAAGTGCCGATCAGCGGTTTTTCAATCGACGGATACCAGGAAGGGATAACGAGCACGCGTTTCATCTTGCCTAACCCCTTATGCCTTCACTAAGGAGACCGCGTCGATAATATAAGTTGCAACGACCTTGCCTGGTGGCGATAGCAGATCTTTCGACATCGAATCGTGCGCCTGGCGCCCCATATCCTCCCACATGGGTCGGTTGATCCAGGCCCGCTCCATGGTCTCTTTCAGGCTTGCAAGGGTGGCACTCTGAGCAACAAAGCCGTTGACGCTGTCGATCACCAGCTCAGCGTTGCCGCCAACGTCGGTTACGACCGCAGTCCGCCCGCACAACATGGCCTCGATCAATGCCAGCGGCTTGCCTTCTCCCGATGACGCCATAAGGAGAATTTGCTCCTCCGCCCAGACCGACCGCAAATCATTCGAAAATCCGCCGAAGCGCACTTTTCCCTCTAACCGAAGATAACGCGCGAGATCCCGCAAATAGCACTCGTCGGGGCCGCGGCCATACAGGGTCAAATGCCAATCGCGCTCGCGCCATAGGGGCTCAGAAAGAATCTGAAACACGAGCGCCTGTCCCTTCACCGCGCACTCGAGCCGCGCAGGAATGCAGAACCGTGCCTGTTCGGTTTTGGGATAAGTAATTGATGTCCAGTCGCTGATGTTGGGCGGATTGTGAACCACCACGGCACCCGCCAGGTCGTGTGCCAATTGGCGCTGCGCAACACGCCGATTGCGGTCAGATACAAAGAAACAGTGTCGTGCGTTCGCAAAAAACCCTTTCGCACGCCTATAGGCGGGCTCGGGCAAAGATGTGTTCTCGTCGTTGTATTGGGAAATCGTAAAATAGGGAATTCCAGACCGCCTGACGAACTCACAAAGCCCCGGCACACTGATCAAGTGATAGGTTCCCGGGTCGCTGATCACGATCGCATCTGGGCGAAACATCTCGGCAAACTGCCATCCCTTGCGGGCATCTTTGAGCCGATGGCGTACCTTTGCGACCTGTCGGGTAATGAAACCGTCCGGCCGCTCATTGCGCGTCCTAAAGTGCAGCACGGCACCCTTTTGCCGAAGCAGCTCGTATTCGGAGGCATTTCGGCCCTTCCAGTCCCAGGGGCTGACCAGCACCTCGTGACCGGCTGCCAGCAGGTTCTCCGCGGCCCTGTAGAAAAGCAGATCGTTGGGAGCAAAGGGCGCAATTGAAATGGGAACAAACAGTATTTTCATGTCGCGCGACCCGGCACCTTTTCAAGTGGCTTTTCCGCAAGCGCAATCAGCCCGATGTAGAAATTGACAGAGTCCTCCGCAGGCTGAGTCATGACCGAATAAGCGGCCGACCGACGATCGATGAACCGGTCGATTCGTGGTCGCTGCCAGCCGTAGAGCTTCCGCAAAACCTTAACTGTTAGCCTTTGAAAGCTACCGGAAGGGACCTCGCTCGTTCGGACCAACTGGCCGACCCAGAACATCACTGCGCGTGGCCCGCATGTCAGCCGGTGGAGTTTCTGCACGAGAAATCCTGAGCGCCCCAACTCCAGCTTCAGGCCATCCGCCGTCCATCGCCAGAAATCACACGGGCATCCATGGTCAGGATAGACCCCGTGCGTGGAGAGCAGTAGCACGCCGCCCGGTTTCAACACGCGAAAAGCTTCATCGAGGTAGGCGCGCGGCGACGACACGTGCTCAAGCACCTGAGTCGAGAGCACCATGTCGTAGGCTCGCGAGCCTACCTCGGGCAGCAGGCCGTTGCCATCGGTCCGGAAATCAAGGTCGACGCCGTCGACGTGGTCGGCGCGATGGTAAGTTGCGTTGGGAAACAGGGATCTGTAGGGCGAGCCCCCACAGCCATAGTCCAGAATGGCGATGGGCGCCTGCGTCCCGAAGGCTACGAGCGCCTGCAGCAAGTCTGCCAGGTGCAAATAGAGGCTATCCCCCGGCTTGGGATAGCACCTTTGACGCAGATATTCGTCCCCGCGGAGCAGCGCCCCAACTTTGCCCGATTGCTCTTTCTGCCGGACGGTCATGGCTTCACCACCGCAGGACCGGTATCGTCAATTCGGTCCGCAAAACCGATTCAGGAACTGCAGCAAGGAATTCATCGACGGCTTTCCTTACTCCTTTTCCAATATCCGTAATCGTCCGTCCGATTTCTGAACTTACTGAGCGTAATACAGATTGATCCGTCTCATGACGTTCACAGCGATAGTGAGCTCTGATCCAAAGCATCGCTAGGCACGAAAACTCGGGGCGAACCTACCCGCCGCTGCGCCACGACCGGTCGATTCTGAGACCAGGAGTATGCTACCGCCCAGAACGCTCTTTTGCGTGTCGCGCTCGCCAACTCTTAACCGCACACCAGTCAGGAGGACAGGTGTACGATTGCCATTGGACAGCTACTACGATTGCTTCTAATCCTGCCGACTGGAACAATGTGACCTCGAATGTGTATCCGACGGGTCTGGCTGAGATGCAGAGCGGCCGAGAAAGAATGCAACCTGGAAATGTTTCCGCCGGAATGAGTGGCCCGGTTGCCCGCAGACAAGACCCTTGAATCCTCTGTCCCATCGACCAGCGCAATTGAGATCTTCATCGACCGCACGGAGCATCTCACCTTCTGTGCTCGATGCCACCGTTGGAACCATTGATCTCCGGTGACTGTGTAAACGCACCTGTATTCGCGGTAGGCGAACCGATGGTCCCGGAGTACCCCAAGGAACGGCTGCGGCGCTGATGGATACCATTTGTTCGCTACCGGGTCATAACAGAATGTAATGGCTTGACCAATGACGGCTCTAAGAGCAACAGCAATATTTCCGGTCTTGTCAGTAGTAAAGGCTGCGTCGGGAATCAACTGTACGCACCGGAATGGAAGCGGATTGCCGTTCAGTCCGGCTGTTCCTCCAGTCGCATCGATGCTTTTGATCAAGCCCGCCCCAACATGGTGGACATAAGCGGTCGGCTGGATCGTATTAGCTCCAACGCCTATTCCGACACCGACTTGCAACAATTCACCGATGCTCTTACCAGTCAGATATGCAAACGTCTGACTCGATCCTTGTTTCGACAGGATGTAGCCTTCGCCGCTCGGCCATTGACCAATCATCCCCACAACATTCGATCTGTTAACAGTTAACTGTACGTTGTTAATGGATTCAAAGCGTGTACCAGCATTTAGTCCACTGATGAAACGGAATCCGGGTCCCTGGCCTGTCGGTTGTGAAGTAAGACTGTACGTGTTGAGGCCATCCACAATGCTATTGTTCTTTAGACTAATCGAACCGTCGCCAACCAGGCTGCCTGCCACCACGATTTGTCCGGCAAGTTGGGAATTTTCTACCGTGAGATGTCCACCATTGAATGCAATGGCGGTATGGATATTGCTGGTTGGCATACCCTCCACCAAGCAGTTTATGATGGAAAGTCGGCCCGCGCTTATGGTTGCAAAAGTCTTTGTAGCTACTTCGCTGCGGTAGCCTACGATGACATTTTCACCGTTGCCGCCGAACACGAAATCGTCCCCGTTGAATGAAGATGACCCGCCAAAGACGTTTACCCCGGGCGTGGTCGCGTTGATTCCGATGGCATTGAAAGACATCTGCAACTGTATAAATGTGAAGTCCAACCCGTTAAAGTCGGCATTCCTGAATCCGTTGGTGCAGTGTGACAAGCTCAGATTGATGAACGTGATTTCGCTGGAAGTCCCCCCGCGGCCCGACGTGCTGACGCACCAATTGAAGTTATCCACACCTACAGATTCCAGCACGCTTCCGTTGGTTTGAGTACCCCCACCTCCGTCTCCGCCCATGGCTATGCCGATCCCGGCGTGCGGCGTGCCGACTTGATTGACGGCCAAGCCCTGCATGTCGACGTACTTTTCGTGCTGCAAATAAATCGCGGCCGAAGTAGGGTCGACAGATAGGATTTTAGTAACGGTTGGACCTTCCCCTACGACACTGATGAAATGTTGTGCACTAGAGGTGGCAATCTTCCATTGGCCCGAACCGATGTTGTAACTTCCCTTGCGGAGATAAACGGTTCCGCCTCCTGACGCATCAGCAGCATCAACTGCAGCTTGCAGCGCTGCCAGATCATTGGTCGAGCCGTTTCCAGTCGCACCATAATCCTGCTGTGCATCAAAGACCGGGTTCTGTCGAAAACCCGGGAGCCGCCCCGCCCTTGGCGGGCCGAGCGTAGACCTTTCAGGTACGTTGCTGATGGCGCTACAATCCCCACGACTCTTACCTTGTATGTTGTTATCCACTTCCATCGGAAGAGTTCCAGATGCACAGAGAAGATCGCTTAGCACATTGCCCGTGGTCCACATCGCGCAGTTACCGATGGCAGGAGAAGACTCCCCGTTCGTGGAGACCCTGCCACCACTGCTGAGTACGGGTACGGAGTTGGAAGCCTTAGGTAGGACAGGAGCTGCAGCTGCCAAGTTGGTGGTGACATTCTGTATCTCTCCTGTCCCGACTAGCGTGGCCTGAAAGCAGTATCGATTTCCCGCAACGTAGCTCTTAGCGGAGGGTATCTGGAGACGCCACCGACCATCGCCAGGGACGATACCCTTGATAGTGTCGTTGAGCTGGATCTGCAGGTTGCCGCTGGAATCACACTTTTCTCCAACATAGCGCCGTTGAAAATCGCCTCCTCCGTAAGCATAACGGCTAGTCTGAAGAAGATTACCCTCGAAGTCTATGTTGTAAAAACAATTGACGTAAAGGGTCCAAGCTGAATCCTTCACTTGAGCTGTGACAACGGTGCGTTGGGCACAAGCAGTCGATGCTAGAACTATGAAGATAACGAGAACGAAGTTATCCCGCAAAGCATTCATGCTAGTATAGCCATCGTAGCTACTGCGTTTGACCACAATTATATCGATGGCTATGCCGTCGACCAGGTAGACATTGAATATGGCCCCTCCCCCCGCAAGCCGTCTCTATGCTCCACGATGCGCAATGGAAGGTAAATACTCGAGCTGCACTTCCCAACGGTGAAACTCAATTCCGTGATTGCTTACAGGCCAGAAGCATTTGGGACATGGACTCATCGGTTTTACATCGTGCATGGTTGCCGTAAGGACCGAGACTCTTGCCGACTCTATGCTTTATAAAACTTATAAGTGAGCAAAAGGCCGATGAGTCTGCAACCGTCCGCACAAACCCTCTTGGCTTTTGAGAACTCTTTGTGCCAGAGAAAGCGCAGGGCTCTTCTTGCGACCATTCTGACATACCTGGTGACAATACGTAGAGCGTGCAGCAAGGGCAGATCCGACTTATGCTGGGTAAACTGATCCTTGAAGATCGCAACACTCTCGCGAATGTCAATTCCAGCGGCAAGATGCGTTGCGCTCGCTTGTCCGACATGGGCACGCAGAGCCAAGAGTGGTCTCTCATAGTAGAGGCATTCGTATCGCCGTATGATGCGCAAAAACCACTCATAGTCGCCCCGGTGCGGCAAGTCTCCTCTGAATGGCTCCGTTAAATAGAGTTGCCGCCACGTCATAGATCCGCTGATCGTCCAAATACAGCCGGAGTACAAGACGTTGCGCCATGGCTCTCGCCCTGGCCGAATGGGTTCCTCGCGACTCGTGTTTCTGCCAGGCCTTAAAGGCTCTCCCAATTGGTTAATCGCGTCCTCTGTAGCCCAGATTAGTGGTATGTCAGAATACTTCCGGATCAACTTAGACATCTCCGCCAGATAAGAGGGATAAAGATAGTCATCTTGCATCAAGATGCAAATCCAGTCCTCTCTGCATCTCTGTATGGCTCCAACAAGCGAGGGATACAAGCCAATGTTCTTCGGGTTCTGACTGTATGTGACTCGGGGGTCGCTGATGCTAAGAATAAAATCAAGGGATCGATCTACGCTGCAATCGTCTACCAGATAGAGATGGAAAGTCGATACAGATTGCGAGAGAACGCTCCGGACAGCTTCCTGGAGAAACGGCATTCCATTGAATACCGGTATGATCACCGCTAAAGAAGGGGGATTGGGGTGGTCCATCGAACAGTGCCGCATCCTGCATAACCTGATGTTAGTTGCATAATGTCGGGGCAACCCCAGATGATCCAGAAGGTGCGCCACAATCTGGAGCGAGATCTGAAGAATCCCCCGAACGGTCGTAACGGGTTAGGTCCACGTGATACCAGGCCATCACGGCAATCACTAGTACTGTGACCGCGTGATTGTGTAGCCAAAGGTATTTCGAGCCTTCTTGTGAGTAAATTTCCATTGGATGGGAACTCGATGACGATTCATGCGACGGCTCCAAGCCCGCGTTTGGGTCCCAAGAGAAGCTCGATCTGCGATCCGGCGTGCACCCAGGCATTGCCGCGAATAAAGGCTGATGGCGATCTCGGCTTGGTTCAGCCAGCTGCCATGCTTGGGCGTGTAGTTCACGGTGAACCGCTGCCACAGCCAGCCACCTGCCTTCTCGCCAAAGCGTTCCACCACGGCCTTGCGCGTATGCGAACTCAAATTGTCCATGACCAAGTGGATGGTGTCCGCCTCCGGGTAACGGACGGCGACCTCGAGCAGGTAATCGGCAAACTGGGGGGAGGAGCGATCGGCTGTCACCTTGGGGAAGTACCGTCCCGCCTTGGGTTGGACCCCGCAGAACACATTGGCCGTGCCACAACGCCCGTATTTGCCATCGCGCCGCGCCACCCGTCCCGGCCGCATGGCCGACGGAGGATGGATCTCTTGGTGCAGAACCACCGGTTTTTCGTCCAAACAAACCACCGGTTCCTGCTCCGACAGCGGCTTTTCGTACACGGCCAGCACTTCCTCCATGCGGGCGATGTAGGTCTCATCCAGTTCCGCCACGCACCACATTTTTTTCCCGCCACGGCTTTAGATCGTGGCCTTCCAACAGGACCCGGATCGTCTCTCGTCCCACCCGCGGCACCAGTTTGCGCTTCACCGCCTCTTCTGCCAGCAGACGCACCGTCCAACGCGCCCGGCCCTCGGGCGGCGGACCACACACCAGCGCCACGATGCCCTGCCGTTGCTGCGCGTCTAACAATTGCGCCTTGCCGGCGCGTGGCCGCTCGTATAAAGCCTGCTCCAGCCCGCCTTGTCGATAGCGCTGGCTGGTCAGCCATATCGTCTTCGGCGTCAACCCCACATTGCTCGCCACCCGGCGGATGGATTGCCCTTCGGCCAGCTGCCGTAGCGCCAAAGCTCGCAGCACCGTTCGCACCGGTTGTAAGCCACTCTGCAACAGGCGCCGCAACTCCTGCCGCTCTGGCTTGCTCAAGCGAACCTGAGATCGCTCTTTCATGTCCCAGCTATAAGCGGGGACACAGCGCTTGCCAAGTATCTAATCGTATTACTATATATGCGGTCATAGTACTAGGGTAAAAGCAATCGCGAAATCAACCCGGGCACCGAAGACACCGTCAGGGGAACGACCAACCTTGGGAAACAGATTTTGGTCATAAAGCGTTCGCTGGTGACGACACTGTTGCTTGACTGAATCAACGCGTATGCAAAAAGTTGCCACAGCTCCGTGTGGCCGAATAAGGATCCGGGATACAATGAAACCTTGGCAGCTGCCGAAGAAAATTGTAAACCTCAGCATAGTGAACAACAGAAGCCCTCAATCTTCACCTTGGTTTACCATCAAATCTCCCGATGGGCGTGCAAGCAACTCATCAGATTGTTCAACGGGTCGCGCATCTAGTGATTCCAGAACGAAGCCGTGCTCCTCCAGGATCCGGCAGCACTCCCGGTGGACAGCCGCGCCATGCGTTGCCAGAAGAATGAGAGGTCGATGCCGGCATAGCGTTTGGTAGCTGCCTTTGAGCACTTCCAACTCCGCGCCTTCGACATCAATCTTGATTACTTCCGGCGCTGGCATCGCCTGGTCAAAGACGAACCTGTCAATTGCAATAGTAGGGACCTTCAATGTCCCGCAGGCGGCCAGATGCCCCATAGAATGGTTAGCACTGGAATCAAAGAGAGCTTCGCCATTGGTTGAAAAGACAGCCATCTGTACGACAGAGACGTTGTCAACGCCATTCATCTCCAGGTGTCTCTGGAGGAGTCGGCAATTCCTAGGTGCCGGTTCGAATGCGTATACCTGCCCCGACCGCCCCACCAACTTCGATGCAAGCAGGGTGTAAAAGCCAACGTTAGCACCGATATCGTATACGACTGATCCTTGGCGGACGACCTCCTGAAAGGCCCGCTGCTTGCCGTATTCGTAACTTCCCAGCCAACATCCATGGTTGCTCGCTCCGACAATCCAACGCGTCCCACGCAAGGGCCCTTGTAGAACCGGCATGGCCAGTTCTGCGGGTAGCAGTCGTAGCGGCAGCCGCAAACACGTGCCCAACCAAGAATTCCGATTCACTCCAGAAAAGTCAAATCCCATAGATATGTATACTTGTGCGCCAGCGCGAACTCTTTCCCAGGCCCAAGATGCCGATGTGGACGATGTGGATGCCGCGCCAGCCCTGACGAGTCGACGCCAGGGTGAAAGGCCCAGTTGAGCAACAGAATTTTCATACGTCGACCAGGGCCTGCCGGCTGGGACTGTGCTGCAGGTTGTCCGATTTGCTCAGAAAAACAACGGGCCGATGACCAGGACTCCATATTGGTGCGCAGGAAGCAATCCAGGTCCGGATGCAGGGTGCTGACGATGAGCTCATTCTCGTTGAACGAAGTGTTGACGAATACGGGCACGCCGATGAGATCGCAAAGGCGCTTGTGCCGATGGATGACCGCGGGGCACGACACCCGTTGCCGGGTTGAGGAGATAGGCCTGGACCACGAGTGGCAACACGTAGTGGACTCGACAAAATCACGGGTGGCGCTGGAAACAGCCGACGATCTCGCCGTAGGCGATCTGGTGCGCAGTCCGATTCACCAACTCCTCTTCGGCGAGCGGGTGGTAGTGGACGCCGGTGTCATCGAGTCCCTTGAGTTCCTCTCTAAGATCTTGCCGTTGGTCATGTAGTTCGGTGCCTGGACAAAGGGCAGAAGGGGCGCAGTGCGAGTAGCACAATAAAAGGGACTCACCGATTCTGTCGCTTGATTTTTCATTCTCACTCCAGGCTATCGTGCGACTCTCTTCCACGCCGCCAAACGCGGCCCGAGTTTAATGAGGGGAAGATTCCCAGCATATCAGGCCCTCAACCTGGGAGCAGCAAGAGGTGCGATCGGTGCCGCCGGCACGACATGTTTCTTCTGTAGACGCGGGAGTAAATAGTGGTTAATGATGCTTACCGTAATCAAGCTACCTGCGGTGCCAGCTGAGAACTCCACAAGCGATCCGCCGGGTCGCAACATGGCCATGCCCGTTACGAACCAAAGAACAAAGCCCTGCTGATCGCCGGCCAGCAACTGCCGGCGCGCCTGCGCGTCTACAGTGGTGAAGATGGCGCCGAGAAGCAGGAAGCCCAACACAACCCCAACCGTACCGAAATTGATGTAGAACTCCAGGACTTGTCCCACTCCGACGCTCGTGCCCTCCGCAAAGTGTCTCCCAGTATAACGGCTAACGAGATCCCCACTTCCGGCGAAAACCGGCTTCTCAGGCCAGAGCGCGCGAGGCACCAAAGCCAGAAGCGCTCCCCAAAGGGTTTCCCCGCGGGCAAAATCGTGGCTTTCCGATAACCGAGCCACCGCCGCTCCCACAAGGAGGTCCTGATTCATCCGTTCGTCGATGCGATTCAGGTGGGCAGAATTATGCGGGTCGAACCATTCAAAGGTGTCTAATGTCTGGCCAATATGGTCCAGCCTGTCTTCCAGGGGCTGCCCTCCCCAAACAACTGTCCTGATGTCCGTCCGGTCGCGCATGTATGTCACATAGACGGATAGGCCGACATAGCAAGCCAGGACTGCCACCACCAGCATTTTCCAGCGGCTGAAGAAGCTTCCAACAAAAGCGAAAACTAGTAGGGCCGCCGCTGCTCCGTAGCCCATGAAACCCTGTGTGATGATCGTGATTAGCGGCATCATCAGAGCCAGCGCGAGACCAGTCAGCAGAGCACCCGCAAGTTCCCGCCGGATCGCATTCCAGCAGAATAGGCAAAGCCCCGCGACGTAAAGTCCCTGTCCAGAGGAAATGACCACGGACATGGAAGGCAGTTGGCTTAAGAATGTCAACAGCAGCAGGTACGATACCGCACCAATGAACAGATAGACCTTTGGCAATCGTGGATGAGGTATGTACCGCACACCGGCACGACAGACCGGCAAATAAGAAGCTAACACTGGGGAGAGAAACAGCGAACCGGCGACAAGCGCCGCCAGAGCATAGGTACTCTGCTCCAGGCCGTAGGTGGTAAGCACGAGGGAGCGATCCTTAAACCAGGGAAGCAGGCGAATCAGGCCTCCTGCCCAGTGGAGTCCACAGAAGGTAACCAAGTAGGCCGTCACCAGACCTGTACCCTCTACATTTCGTACCTTTCGCACATAATAGAAACCTAGCAGGAGCGGGACCCAGATCGAAACCAGAGTAACGAGTGACATACAATCAGCGATGTCAAAAAGCCGGTTTGGTTCTCCGAACCTGTTCGTATCCTGAGCGAACGATCCGTTCAAAATCAGCCGTCACTTGGGACCAGTCTCGGAGGCGGAACTCCGCGTAGATCCGTCTGACGAAGGTGTGCCCAGACTTTTGTGTAAACCACCTAGTTTTGTTTTTGGGGATGGGGTCTGGTGAAGGGGTGCAGTTCCCCTTCCCCAGCCCATCTCTGTAGAAGTGGGATGCGGGTTCATTGCGTAATTCTCTCCAGGGCCGGCATCCGTTCCGGCCATAAAATCGTGAAGTGGTTGAGCGCTTCGCGCCAGTGGTGGATCGGCATGGTCCACTTTTTCGCCGCCTGCCGAAGTGCCAGAAATAGCAACTTCAGCGCCGCTTCTTGGTTGGGGAATCCGCCACGGGTTTTGATGATCTTGCGCAGCGACCGGTTCAGCGATTCCACACTGTTGGTGGTGTAGATCGCCTTGCGGATGTCGGGCGGATAGTTGAAAAAGGGCGTGATGCGCGCCCAGTTCCGCCGCCATACCTGGCTCACGCTGGGGTAGGCTCTCCACTTGCCCTCCAGTTGCGTCAGATGCTGTTCGGCCTCAGCCGCTGTGCCTGCGCGGTAGATCAACTACAGATCGGCGGCCACCGGCTTGCGCGCCTTCCAAGGCACGTAGTTCAGCGAGGCTCGCACCAGGTGCACAATGCATAACTGCACCTCGGTGCGCGGATACACCGCCTCGATCGCTTCCGGAAACCCTTTCAGCCAATCCACGCAGGCGATGAAAATATCTTTTACACCCCGGTTCTGCAACTCCGTCAGCACCTGCAGCCAGAACTTCGCACCTTCCGTCTGTGCAACCCACAATCCCAGGACTTCCTTCTGGCCCTCCAGGTTCACGCCCAGCACCACGTAGATGGCCTTGTTCTGGATGTGGCCCTCGTCCCGCACCTTCACCATCAGCGCGTCCAGGTACACGATCGGATACAGTTCTTCCAGCGGCCGACTCTGCCAGGCTTTCACCTCCTCGATCACCGCATCGGTCACGTTGGAAATCAGCGTCGGCGACACCTCGATGCCGTACATCTCCTCCAGGTGGCCCTGGATCTCCCGCGTCGTCATCCCGCGCGCGTACATCGAGATGATTTTGTCATCGAACCCCGTCCAGCGCGTCTGTCCTTTGGCCACGATCTTGGGATCGAACGTGGCGTTGCGGTCCCGCGGAGTTTCCAGTTCCAACTCGCCGAACTCGCCCGTTAAGGTCTTTTGGCTTTTTCCGTTGCGCGTGTTTCCCCGACGGTGGCCCGCCGGGTCGTGCTTCTCGTAGCCTAGATGATCGGTCATCTCGGCCTGCAGTGCTCGTTCCAGTATGGCTTTGGTCAGCTGTTTCAGCAGACCGTTCTTCCCGATGATATCCTCGGGCTTCTTGTAGTCAGTGAGCAGTTGATCGATCAGCTCCTTGTCGATTGCCATGGGGTCTTCCATTTTCTCCCTCCCATAGCCGTTTACACAGTTCTCTCTCTCTCTCTTTACACCCTCTGACGATCGTGGCCAGTTGCTGCCGGTGCGTGTCACACCACTACAGGTTCTTGACAAATGATGCCGGGCTGCGACCGCTGGCGATCTTCATACGTGTTCGAGCATAGCAACGAGCCTGTCCGCGTAGGTGTTTCTCCCCGAGGACAAACGTTCCCGGGCGTAAACCGCCAGACGCCGGCGCTCGTCATCGTGCTCCAGCAACCACTGGGCCCTTTCGACCATTTCCGGACATGAGCGAAAATAAACCACGCCTTGGCCATGTTCCCCAAGAATCTCTCGCTGTTCGGGTGTGTCCTCTGCCAGAATACACGCCCCCATTGCCGCCAATTCAAAAGTGCGCATCGCATGGCCATCCCGATTGGCTTGCCGCACTAAGCAGAGCGCCACCTTGCCGGCTGCGACCGCCCGGCGGATCTCCTGTGTGCCAGCAATTCCGCGATCCCACCTCTTCGTATGCGACTGCCGATCCCAATAGCCGCCATAAAGGGCCATGCTGAAACCCGCTTCGATCAAGGCCCGGATCCAGGGTAGGCGGTCGTGGTCGGCTCCTCCGGCGAATATCACGTCCGCGGCAAGTCGCCGGTGTTCTTCGGCGGTGAGCGGGGGATCGGGAAAATGAACGCCCGGGGCATACGCAAATGGCAGGTAGGTCACCTTACGGCATCCCGCGCGGCGCAGATCTTCCAGATTGGCCCGGCGCGGAGAAAACACCTGATCGTAGTGCTGCAGGGCCTTCAGGAACCATGGGGCATAATGAGCCCGGTTCCACGGATCGTCCGTGAGAAAATTGATCCGCCGCACACCCAACTCGCCAAGCCGCTGAAGAGTAGTCTCCTCGATGGGAGCAATTCCGGTCGACAGAAGGCAGGTTGCGCCGAAATCTGTGCAATTGCGGAACAGCAGATCACCGAACTCCATCAAGCGGGACGGCCGGTGACCTCGTAGGTGCCAGTTGAGCTTTCGCCACCAATCGAAGCTTTCGAAGGCGCCCTCAGAATTACAGAGTTGCACAGTGTATCCCAGTTGGCCAGCGGCCTGGTACAGATGGGCGCCAACATGAACTTCTCCGGGGTTTCCGACCAGCACCAGTCTTTCCACTCGGGCTCGCCGGTGTTGTATAAGGGATTGTTCTGGGGACAATTCAGTCATTGGCAAGAACCACGGAATGGTACGCATGCGCTATTCCTGCGGCGGCCTTTTCCACCGTGTACGCACACACCCGTTCTCGGCACAGGCCTCTGATTTCTCGCCTACCGATCAGCTGCAGGGCCCTGTCCAGCCCAGACTGTAGCGCCTCGATCGACCCGGCCTCAAACGCATCCCCGGTGACCCCCGGCACGATGAGGTCGGGCATGCAGCCCACGGCGCTAGAAACCAAGCAAGGCAGCCCGTGATGGAGCGCGTCGTTGACAACGAGCCCCCAGGTCTCCAGATTCCGACTCGGTAACACGAGCAGATCGGCAGCGTGGTAGTACGGACTCAGATGTCGCTGGTTCTGGAAACCCGTGAAGCGAACGACGACTCCCGGCGCCACGCCCGCAACCTGTTCCAACGACCCTCGCATCTCACCGCTGCCCACGAAAAGAATCACCACCCGCGAGCGGAGGTCCTCCCGGACTGCCTTTACCGCGTCCATAAGAAGATCAGCGCCCTTGCGAACGCTGAGTTTTCCGGAAAAGAGCAACACAATGGCATCGTCAGAGATTTCCAGTTGCCTGCGGGCCTCGCCGCGTAGGCCAGCTCGGTCATCCTCAGTACATTGAAAGGGTTCGGTGTCCACGCAGTATGGGGAGAAGATCAGTTTCGTGTCGGGCACACCAAGCCGCCGGAAATGCTCGTGCGAACGCCGTCCGATGTACAAGAGCCGCGAACAGACGCTGTAAAAGAAACGAAGCGCGGCGCTCCTGACCCAGCTCTTCAGCGGTGACCTTTGTAAGGTGTGGTCCGCCACTTCGCCTCGGAAGAAAACCGGACAGTGCATTCGCCAAGAAGTTTGAAATGCAGCCTGGTGGAAACGATGGCTGTAGCCCGCCAGTAGGATCGCTCCTGGAGCGCACCTACGCAATGCGGCCGCCATGCCAGTTGCCGACACTTCACCGACGTGCCGCGGTCCACCGTCTCTCATGTGCGAAAGAAAGATCGGCGTGTAGCCCGATAGCAAGTCCATATCCCATGCGAACGAGGCTCCGAATTCCGGATCCAGGTACCCTGCGATACTGAAATCCGCGCCATAAATCACCGTCACCGGCACTCCAAATCTGGTCTGTAAGGCCCGGTAAACCGGAGCATGATACTGGATGGGATGGGTTTCGATCACAACCAGAGGAGCGGGGGTATCCGTTGACATTTATGCCCCTCGATTCGTCTCTTGCATCAGTCTGATGACAGGAGCAAATTGTGTTTCGTAGTTCCACTCCGAAGCGATCAGCAACCGGCCCCGCTCTCCCATCGCTCTGGTTTGCTCCGGGTTCTCGAAAAACCACCGGAGCGCTTCGCTGATGCTTCCCGGTTCCGCGGGCACGCAACTGAGGCCAAAACCGGGTTCGACAAACATCGACTTCCACTCCGGAAGATCGGAAACTAGTAGCGCCAGGCCGCAAGCCAGATAATCGAAAGCTTTGTTCGAAGCGCCGGACATCGCCTGTTCATTTCTGTCGCGGCTGCACGTGGGCATCAGAGAGAGCCCGACGCGACAGTCTTGGGAGTATTCGAGTATTTGAGAGTGACGAGGCAAGGCGCCGACGATGTCTATGCGGCTCAACAAACCCAATTCGGATGCGGCGGCGCTAAAATCCCTCAAGAACGTAGGCGACCCCACAGTTTCATACCCGATCACCCGAAGCTTGATCTGAGGAGGAAGATCCAGCATCGCGTGCAGCACGGTCTGCGGGAGCCGAGCAGGTACAAGAGAACCGTGATAGAGCACCCAGAATTCACGCTCGTTCGAAGCGCCTCGTAGTGCGGGGAGTTCTTCTCGCGAAGGACAATTCCAGACGCATAAAACCTGACGGGCAGCGGGAATCTCCGCCCTAAAATCCTCAGCCCTCTGCCGATTGGGCAGGATACAAAACTCTGACCGGGCCGCCAGCTCGGAACGAGTCCACAGCACGAGGCGCTGAAACCGCTTTTGCGGTTCCGACATGTACTTCGGCGAGTCATGCTCGTGATAGACGAACCGCAGTCTTGAATTCCAGCTGAGCAGAAAAGATGCGGGGCAGGCCAGCGGATCTGACGTGTACACCCAATTCGGTCGCCAAGCGAGAACCCATGCGCAAACCCAGAAGCAAAAGACCGCATAATGCAATTTCTGCAACCATCCCGCCCTGCAAAATGCCAGACGTCTCACACAAATATTCCCATGCTGCGGAAACCGGAGCGAATCGGCTCCTGCTCCCCACGACCCAATTCCCAAAAACAAGACTTGCCAACCAGAGTCAGCTAGAATCCTCGAACTGTGCTCGAGTGGTGGGTAGCAGCCGGGATTGGTGTATTGGAGATAGAGTATCTTCTGCCCTTTAGGCTGTGGGTTTTCTGAATACTGTTGTCCATTCAGCACTCGTGCCTCCGGGCCACTATTTCTCCATATCTCTCGACGTAGCCTACTACTGCGCCTGACAAATCTTCGATGCAGTAGCCGTAGTCGGCCAGGAGTGTCAGAAGCGTTTCACTGGTTGTTCCAAACTGCGCCCAGGCAAACGGATGAACTTCGATATAAATGATTCGAGGGCCTCTTGCCCTATCCCTCAGCAGTCCTGATGCGCCTTTCAACACTTCTTCTTCGAACCCTTCCACGTCAATCTTTAAAATGTCAATGTGATCTCCAGCAAAGACGGAGTCCAAGCGAACACCATCCACTTCGGACACTAGGGCGCCCTTACGAATATGCGACTCGGGACCACGTCCCGATTCGAACGCAACAGGGGCATCTGTCCCCGCAACGGCCACCTGATGAGTAACGACGCGCGCAGTAACCTGATTAAGACGGCAGTGTCGGTCCAGAGCGCAGAAATTCGCAGAATCGGGTTCGAATGCGTGTACCTTGCCGGTGTCTCCCACCCGCTTGGCAAGCGCAATCGTATAAAGGCCTATGTTGGCACCGACGTCCGCAACTACATCGCCTGAACGTGCCTCGTCCATGATGCGTTTCCAGACCTCGGGCTCATAAGCTTCTGCGACCGTTCTGTGTTCGGGGATCAGCCGAATCACATCGATGCCGTTGATAACCCGCACCAAGCCGTTTTTGGCCACAGTTGCTAGGAGTACCGTATATGGGGCTCTGAGCTGGTTCCATAACCACTCCGCATTCCTAAGTCCTCGGCTATGTCTAACGGCCGTACAAAACCTTTCCAAGATGTGCATACGCGATCCATTTCGATCCGGACTCACTCGTCATGAGACTTGCGCCGGGGAATGTGCGGTTATGATCGACTTGCAACCGAGCTGTTCATATCCAGCAGTTAGTCCGTCCCGCAGTGGCTACGGACGTGGAGACATGAAATCAGCGAGGCGATAGATCGAACACTAGATCGATCAGGAAACGCTGTGCATAACCGATGGGTTGTTTCTGAGCAATTTCGTTCGGCCTAATCACAGAACTCGAAGATTATTGTTAGTGCTTTGCCTCTGGCAAGTGGCTTCGTTGCGTCTTCAAAGACCTGCCCTTCAAACCCTTCCACGTCCACCTTCAGAACGTCAACCTCGTCAATACCCTCCCGGGCGACATCGAATCCAAGCGGAATCCAAGGCCACACGATCCAACGCACCTACTTCGATTCTGCATGGGAATCCGACGCAGTAGGTCGAACCGGCTAGCGCGGGAAGGGAGATCGTCTGCTGCTTTTTGCCACAGCGTAGATAGCTTCGACCTCGTCTGTCGCCTTCATCATCGTCCGTGGCATGCGGACGCCTGCTCGCAAGCGCGCCAGCAACTCTCCTGTCTCGCAGATGCTGCGAAGCGCTTCCGCCCAGGCTACAACCGACGTCGGATCCACAAGCAGCCCATTCACATCATGCTGCACCAGTTCCGCAATACCGCCGAGCCTCGATCCAATGACCGGAATGCCGGCCGCGAACGCTTCGAGCACAACCATAGGGCCGGTCTCCATCCACTGCGACGGAATGGCGACAACATCATAGGTTCGCAGACTCGGAATCACCTGACCACCGGATATCGGAGCTTGGAATGTAATGCGGGCGTCACTATCGGCTTCAAACCTCAACGTGCGTGCGTATTCCTCGTCACGACTTCCGTGGGAGATACCAAAGATATCCAACTCTAGATTCGCCGACGTGGTAGCACGCACGGCACGGACTAGGATGTGAACCCCTTTTACGGGATCAAGTCTTCCAAGGTAAGCTATGCGCACTGTCGAGCCGCGGTTCCGGACCAATTTCTCCTGATCGGAATTGGCATTCTGTGTTGGGTGGCAAAGCCCTTGGCGAGAGACCGTGACCTTGTGCTCTGGCACACCGATGTGTAGCAACAAATCCTTTACCCATTGGCAGAGCGCCACGCAATGATCCACTTCCGCCAGAAGCGCCCGAACCGCCCCATGACGCTGCCCGATCAGGTCAGTCATCCGAAGCGCGGTCCAGGCCGCGCCTGAGACGCCAAGTGTCCCGATAAGCTGTCCGAATGATTGGGGCGCATAGGCTGCGACCGCGCTGCTAAACCTGTCGAGCCCCAGACCGTGAAGCGTGCACCGGGCACAGCGATGGACATCGAGCGTTCCGGCGCATATCTCGGTTCCCAACCGCAGGAGCGTTCCCTGCTGGCAACTCACGGTCGGTGCATGGTAGCTGAAAACAACTGGAAGACCGCGTTCCTTACATTCCCGGACAAGTCGCAACGACACCGCACTGGTGAACGCATGGAGATGCACCAGATCCGCATCCTCCTCATCGAGGATTCTGGCAAACGAACGGGCGGCATGGACATCACCTTCGCCATACAGATCACCTAGCCTGATGCTGGGATTGACAGCAAACCGCCGGACCCGGAGCCCATCGTACACGTAAGAGCTGTCGCCGCCCGCAGGCGCTGCCACTATCGCGGCCATGCCTCGTCGTATCTGCTCGCACGCGAGCGCCTGAACATACACCTCGGTCCCCCCGGAGGGGTCCGGAAAAAACGTATATGGGACGTGCACCACCATCATTATGCGGAAGACCGCGGCATTTACGACTTACAACACTCCAGATACAGCGTCTCAAACGCGTGGGCCGGCACCATGTCGTAGGCTTGCGAGGCCAACCCGGGCAGCAGGCCATTGCCATCGGTCCGGAAATCAAGGTCGACGCCATCGACGTGGTCGGCGCGATGGTAGTTTGCGCTAGGAAACAGGGAACTGTAGGACATGCCCCCACAGCCATAGTCCAGAATGGCGATGGGCGCCTGCGTCCCGAAGGCGGCGAGGGCTTGCAGCAAGTCTGCCAAGTGCGAATAGAGGCTATCCCCGGGCTTGGGATAGCACAGTTGACGCAGATATTCGTCCATGCGGAGGAGCGCCCCAACTTTGGCCGATTGCTCTTTCTGCGGGACGGTCATGGCTTCACCGCCGCACGGCCGGTATCGTCAATTCGGTGCAGCAAAACCGATTCGGGAAGCACGGCAAGGAATTCATCGACGGCCTTCCTTGCTCCTTTCCAATATCCGTAATCGTCAATGATGAGAACTCCGCCACGGACAAGTCTGGGATAAAGGTGGATCAACTCGTGCCGGGTGCTTTCGTACCAATCTGTATCAAGCCGCAACAGGGCGATGCTCTCCGGCGCCGCTTTCGGTAACGTCTCCTCAACCATCCCCTCCACGTAGTGCAGCAGGCTTGCCGGATAGCCAGTGTCGACCATGTTTTTCGTCACATCTCGCAACGACGCGATGGCCCAGACCATGCTTTCGCTTCGCGTTTCAGCGTCGGCCTGCATCCGCTCGCGGGCTCTCTTGCCGGCAAAGTCAACGTCCAACGATGCCGGCGGCGGCATTCCAGCGTACGTATCGAAAAGGTGCAACTCACGATCGCAGACGCCGAGGTTGAGAAGAGTATTTGCCACCAACATCATGCTGCCGCCTCGCCAGACGCCGCACTCGACGATCGCCCCGGGGATCTGATGCCGCACGAGATAACGGATCGCACTCAAAAGATGAAACCGCCGCTCAATGCTGGTCATGGTGTAACCGTCGAAGCGACGAATGAAGGCGAGATCCGCAGTATCAATGTCGTTGAACACGAATCGTCCGATTTCGGAATTTGCTGGGTGCAATACAGATTTGACCCGCCTAACGACGTTCCGAACGTTCATGAAACCGTGTTCCAACTTTCTCACTTGCAGATGTGACAAGACTTAGCTCCAGTGCAATACATACATGCTGCCCGCGCAGTACCGCATCCGGCCACAATCGTTACGCTATGCAGTGATCAGCTTCAGTCAGGCTTCAGACACTGTCCGATCAGGTCAGTCATCCGAAGCGCAGTCCCGGCCGCAGGCTCTGCCACAATTGCGGCCATGCCTCGTCGTGTCTGCTCGCAGGCGAGCGCCTGAACATACACCTCTGTCCCGCCAGATGGGTCGGAGAAAAATGTATATGGACGTGCACCACCATCGTTATGCGGCTGAAGACCGTAGCATTACGACTTACAACACTCCAGATACAGCGTCTCAAACGCGTGGGCTGGGTCATCCAGGCACAGCTCCGCACACGATGATGTTCCGGCGTTCCATCGCGTCACGTTGCGGAACCCGATCTTTGTCAATAATGCGGAGAGGGACTGAAAGTCCCAAGCAAACAGGTGGTGTCCACCCATCCGAAACATTTGGTTAATCACGTCAATTGGAGTACTCAGCGGTTCGACTGCACCGCCCAAATGCTTCAGTTTCTCAAAAAATGCGGGCTCTCTGTTGGCATAAGCCTGCATATACAAAGCCGCGTCCGGCACTCCAATGCGCAGCATTCCGCCAGGCTGAAGAATGCGAATACACTCGCTGAGCAACTTTACCGCGTCAGATTTGTAGAGATGTTCCAGAACGTGCTCGGAATATACCATTTTCGCGGTATTGTCACGAATGGGCAGCCGCACTCGGAGGTCCCAGACCAGGTCCACTCCCTCACCAGGAAAGGCGTCGACATTCACCCAACCGGCGAAAATCCGGCTGCCGCAGCCCAAATGGACGCTCAATTCACGGACATTAAGTAGCTTGTGCACAGCTTGCCGACGGCTTGGGATGAGCTGGTTGCCCCAGCGCTGGCGGGTCATGCTTAGTTCGTGCCGAAGCATACTCCAGAACTCGGCTGGCAGAACCGTGTATGCCAGCCTGGTTCTTAGCTTCATCGTCAGAATGTCTTAGAGAGAGGTGGTGACTCACACGTCATAGTCAACCCACCCGGATAACGAATGCCGTTTTAATATTTTCTTGCCTGCTTCATACCAGCCGCGGCCAACTACGGTAGCGGCGCATCGGCGCAGAACCCCAGGGCTCAACATGCACCACGGGCGCATTCGCGCTGCGCTCCAATAGCATCGTAAGGCATCTTCATTCATGTAAAATCCGAAATACTTCTCGGCGAGAGTGAGATATTGTGCAGCATATATGCGTCCTCTAGCCCGAAGCTTTGCCTGCTCCAGACATTCGGAATCTTCCTTCTCGCCATATACTTTATCGAGAAGCCAAAAAATGGAAATCTCTTCCGTTTTGTCGCGCACCACTTTGGCGTGGTGGTTCGCGGGGTGGACGCGGTAGTCGGCCAGAACGCGATCGATGTAATAAAAGTCGTGCGTCCTCGCCATCATGATGTTCAGATACCAGTCGTTGAAGGCAAGGCCAGCCGGAATCGGAAGGACCTTGTGCCAGGCCTCGCGGCGAGCGATTGTCGTCGCTGCACAAATGAAGTTCTCCCCCAGGAGGGGGACAAATTCGTTTCCCTTGAAATCCGCCCCCTGATGAGTCCGGTCGCACCGTTCCAGATTGACCTTACCGCAATCATCGATTAGTGCGACGTCACCATATACGAAGCCGACCTCCGGATATTCACGGAACTTGCCGAGGGCCGAAGTGAGGAACCAGGGGCGGTATCGATCATCCGGGTCGATACGGGCGATGAAGGCACCGCGAGCCGCGGCCAGTCCCTCATTAACTGTATGTATGTGGCCGAGGTTCCTTTGGTGAATGATTACACGCAGGCGGGGATCTTGATTGCTGCGTAGCACATCGCGGGTATCGTCTGTTGATCCGTCGTCTATGGCAATGACTTCAAAATCGTCGCGGGCGTCCTGCCTAAAAATGCTGGCAAGACACTCGGCAACGTAGCGCCCATAGTTGTAGCATGGGACGACGAAGCTTACTAAGGGATCGCGGCTGCTCAAGCGGCACCTTCATGGTGCTTGATTATCCGCGCGGGTACGCCAACGGCAGTTACACGGGCCGGTATGTCGCAAACCACCGCTGCTCCAGCGCCGATCACAGACCATTCTCCGATCGATACCTTGTCCTTGATCGTGGCGCCGGCGCCGATATAGCTGCCTTCCCGGATACAGACATTACCACATACGGTAGCACCAGGGTTGATATTCACATAGTCGCCGACTACGCAATCATGCGATACCGAAGAATGAACATTCAACATGCAATGTCGCCCAATCGTGGTCCGAGTGGTGACGATTGCCCCCGGAGCGAGACAGGTGCCTTCTCCGATCTCCACTTCGTGTCCGACAAGAGCACGAGGATGTTTTAGAGTCCACGGCGAAAAATTGGGAAGGCGAAGGTTCTCCACGTGTTTCACTAACTCGCGCCGAAACTTGTTGTCTCCTGCCGCCGTGATGTAGCCATACTCCATATTGGCCTCAGTCGCGAGGCGTAAATGGAGATCCTCGATGTGTCCGAGACTCCAGGCCTTCACAAATGCATTCGGCGGCTCCCTGTCATCAACAAACCCGGCAAACTCTATCGACGTGTCATGAGCGGATAAATCAATCAAGTAGGAGTAAAGTTCACTTCCATGGAACCCGGCCCCCACAATTACAATTCTTTTCATGCCGCCGATGTTCTGAGTCGGGTCAGAGTTTCGATCAGATCAATGACCTCACGGTGCTCCATATTCCCGATCCGGGTGAGTTCCTTGAGCCATTTCGCGTTGCGGTAGTAGACCGATTCCGGATCGGGAATGACGCCGCTGATGATGCATTCGATCATCTCCTCGGCGCCAGCCTCTACCCCCATGCGCGGGGCAAATCCCTCTTCGATCATCCGCTGCGTAGAAACCCGATAATTGCGCTGGTCGGTGTCCTCGCTCTCAATGTGCTGCACTTCCAGACGCGGGTTGAGTCGCCGGAACACATCGGCGATGTCCAAGACCCGCAGGTTCTCGTGCGCGATGTTGTAGCACACGTGCCGCGGATCCGGCTTCTCCGCGAAGAAAACAAATGCCCGCGCGCAGTCTCGCACATGAAGAAATGGACGCCACTGCTCTCCGTCTCCAAAAACGCCGATTCGATTGTGAAGTGTGCTGTAGAGGCCGAAGATGTTCACCACCAGGTCAAATCTCATCCGTGGGGAATAGCCGAACAGCGTGCCGTTCCGTAGGATCACCGGGCGCCAGCGATCATTGGCCATTTCCAACAGCGCCTGCTCCGAATGTACTTTGGATGCGGCGTACACTGTGAGCGGATGGATCACTCCATCTTCGATCAACTCGCCCTCGGCGTCGCCGTACACAGAGCACGACGATGAGAAGAGAAATCGAATACCTCTCTGTTTGGCTGCCTTCGCCAGGTCAACTGTCACATGGAAATTGACTTCCTCCGTTAGTTGAGGATGTAGTTCTGCGGAGGGATCGTTGGAAATCGCGGCAAGATGAATGATGCATTCGGATCCGTCCAGAATCCGGTCCAGGAATTCGCCATCTGCTGCAACGCGCCGCAGGTCTTCGCGGACTAACTCTACCGGTGGATGAAAGCTGCGAAGGTGTCCGACGCCGAAGTAGCCGATGTCAACGACTCGAACAACATGCCCCCGCAAGAGAAGCTTTGGGATCAGTACCGACCCTAAGTATCCAGCTCCGCCCGTAACGAGAATCTTCATAGCAACTCCTTCTCTGCCTCCTGCAGGGTCAAGACAATGTAGTCCATCTCCTCTTCCGTGATGGTCGTGAAGAACGGCAGCGTGATCACCCGGCGGGATAGGCGTTCCGTTTGTGGAAGTGATCGGGTGGCGTACCCAGCGAAGTATGCCTGCTCGTGGACCGCAGGATAAAAATAGGCTCGCGTCTCCACTCCTCGGTCCGCCATGAATCGCGCGATCCGGTCGCGATAGCCGTCTCTGGCGACCTCGGGCACGAGAACCGTAAAATCTTTGAATGTGTGGACTATACCTTCTGGCCAGGAGGTGACTCGGAATTGAGTTTGGCTTTCGATCTTTCGGCGAAAACATTGCGCCCTGTTCTGGCGAGCCCTCAACAGCAAATCCAATCGGCGAAGATTGTGCAACCCGACGACGGCATGAAACTCACTCATTTTGCCGTTCAGTCCTGGGAAGTGGGCATTGTAATTTGAGAGCACTCCATAGTTCCGCATGCATCTGATCTTATTCAGCAGCCCCGCATCACGTGTGGAGACCAACCCGCCTTCTACCGTTACCAGAACCTTGGTGACGGAAAGCGAGAAGACCTCCGCATCGCCGAATCGTCCCACCACTTCTCCATCCACTGACGAGCCGAATGCATGCGCGGCATCGAAGATGAGCGCAATTTTGCGCCCGTACCGCTCGGACGCTCGCGCCACGACAGCCTCGATCTTCCGTACCTGCGCCGGCAACCCGTACATGTGAACCGCAATCACAGCCGCCGTATCCTTATGCTCTTCGAGCAGTTGCCCGAGATCATCTGCCGACAGCGTCAAATCGTCATCGATTTCCGCGAATATGGGAATGCCACCGGCATACAGGATGGCCTGGGCCGTTGCCATGAATGTGAAGCTCGGAACAATCACCTTCTGGCCGCGCTGGAGGCCCAATGCGGCCAACGTGAATATCAGGCCTGTCGTCCCCGAAGATACAGCTGCTGTCTGAGTGCCGAGGTAGGCGCCGGTTTCGGTCTCGAATTGCATCATGTATTTGCCGAAGTTCGTAATCCGGCCGTTGGCAAGAATCTCTTCGAGTGGCGCACGGATCTCGTCCAGATTCGGGAGGTCGGGTTTGATAAGGGGGATGTTCATAAACTTTGTCGATGTGAATCTTTGGAGAACGGGCAGCCCAGTTTCCCGTCTCGGAAGGTTGAGGGAGATGAGCCGTTCGGGTCCATCTGCAGGAATCCACGTGTGCCTGCTCTGCAGATCGGGCCTTCGAAATCCAGGACCTTCTTGGGTGGCGGATTTACCGACGGGCCTGTAAGCAGTGATAGCAAACTTCGCGGGGACTCGCGGCATGTGCCGGTACGCCCATCTCTGCCCATCTCGCCGGGCCATTCCAGGATCGTTCAAGGGCAGTGCCGAAACCACTCAGTGTCGCGCTTTCCGCTTCAAATCCGGCTAACCCTTCCTCCACGAATTCGGCATTAGCTCCGACGTCAGCAAGGACAACGAGCCGACCGCAGAGCGGAAGCTCAGTTTTAGTGCCAGTGTTGCCCTCGATGAACATAGTAGCAGGATCGCGTTCTCGCGCCAGACCTCGCGTACATAGTTCGAGTGGCCGAGTTAACCGCGACTCTGGGGAACGTGACATGCAAAGAGTCCCGAAGGTAGTTTCGTTTGAATATCCACCCCCCGTTGTCGACCTGCGGCTCCGGAAGGGCTGGTTTATCCGACAGACCGGCTCGACATACACACGAAAGCTATGAAACTCGATTGCGTTTCCAACGGAGCAGGTTTCCATGGGAGCAGGTCAGACTGAAAGCGGCGCTGAAACTCGCTCACATTCTGGCGTCGGAAAGCGAATGGTCCCCCAAGCAGCTTCCCAAGCCGAGAGCACCCCGTGTTCTCCGACAGGCGGTAAAACCTGAAAGTGGACGACACCTAGCACCACGTCGAATTCCGAAAGACCGGTTGCTGGGCGTCCTTTGCCCATTCCAAAGCCGCAAACGTAGCTACCCGGCGCTAGTGAAGGTCCCTTCAGCCGGAATTCGAAGGTAGCATCCTCGCCCGCGTCGATTGACAGTGATTCGCGCCCAAAAGCACTTCCCACCGGCGTGTCATCCAGTTTAAAAACCACAATGCTCAGGCGAAAATCCGTAACTCGCCGCTGACCCCTGATCGTCACCCAGACCACTAGGTCGGAGTCCGCCGGAAGCATCTTGTTGGTGTGCTCGCGGAGTTCGAAACTGACGAACTCAACACCATTAGGGTAGCCGCCCAGGCGCCGACCGTGCCTTCCCGCGAAATAGATGTTGGTGTTTCTGTCGTATGAGTCAAGGATGTACCGTCGTATCGACTCTTCGGTTTTGCCACAAAACTGGATTCTGCCTTCCTGAAGCAGAATTGATCGCTGCGTTAACTGGCTCACGGCCGCTATATTGTGGCTTACGAAGACGACCGTCCGCCCTTGATTAGCCACGTCGCCCATCTTTCTGAGGCACTTCTTCTGAAACGCAGCATCCCCGACAGCCAGAACTTCATCCACTACCAGAATCTCTGGTTCGAGGTGAGCCGCGACGGCAAACGCGAGCCGCATATACATGCCACTCGAATAATGTTTGACCGGCGTGTCGATGAATTTTTCAACTTCCGCAAAAGAGACGATCTCATCGAATTTCCGCACGATTTCCGGCTTTCGCATCCCCAGGATCGCTCCGTTCAAGAAGATATTCTCTCCCCCGGTAAGCTCGGGGTGGAATCCTGTGCCGACCTCGAGTAGGGAACCCACGCGGCCTCGGATCTCGACGTGCCCTTCGGTAGGCTCAGTGATTCGGGATAAGACCCTGAGCAGCGTTGACTTTCCCGAGCCATTCCTCCCAATAATCCCGACCACCTCGCCGCGCTTGATCTCGAACGAGACGTCCCGCAGCGCCCAAATTGTATTTTCTGGTCCTGCTACAGACGGCTGGCGATTATCGGAGAATACCGACCGCGCAGCACGAAACGGCTTGGCCAGGGCGGCGGTTAGTGTATCCCGCATGGACTTGTAGCGCGGCCGAGCTCTACCGATGCGATACTGTTTGCCAAGTCCGTTTACTCGAACCGCAATATCACTCTCCAGTATCCTCGAGTGCATTTAATAACCTAATCTATGCCCGGAGTGGCAAAATCGTTCCCCCAGAGGGTTGTTCCCGACAGAATTGCAACTACGCCGGCCGCCTTCATCGCTATCGCTCATATGATATCGGCGAAGGTCCGCTCCATCCGCCGGAAGTAGAACCCTCCAGTGATTAACATCACCAGGGCAGCTAACGCCGATACCCCGATCATTGGCGCCGGCGCGGGTCCCTTTCCGAGCAGCGCCCAACGGAAGCCCTCGACTACCCCCACCATCGGATTCAGCCCATAGAGCGTTCGCCATGGCTCGTGAAGTAAGCTGCTGGGATACGCGATTGGTGTAGCGAACATCCAGAACTGAATCAGGAAAGGCATTGCGTGCCGGACGTCGCGGTACTCGACGCTCACGGCCGAGAGCCAAAACCCAACGCCCATTGCAGTCACGAGTGCTAAAAGCAAGAAGGCCGGGACCCACAGAACCGTCCATCTCGGGACAGAACCATAAAATAGCATCAGCGCAACCAGCAATACCAAAGCGATTAAAAAGTCGAACACCCCGGATAGGATCGACGAGATCGGGATAGCGAGTCTAGGAAAATAAACTTTAGTGATCAGGTTGCTCGTGCCTACCAAGCTGTTGGCCGATTGCGCCAGGCCGTTCGCAAAGAAATTCCAGGGCACAAGTGCGGCCAGAGTGAATATTGGATATGGAATCCCGTCGGAGGGCATTTTAGCCAAACGTCCGAAGAACAGGCTGAACACGAGCATAGTCAAGAGTGGTTGCAACACAGCCCAAGCCACACCGATTGCAGTCTGTTTATACCGAACCTTCACCTCGCGCCACGCAAGAAAATAGAGCAACTCGCGATACGCCCAGAGTTCGCCCAATTTCAGGTCGACCCAGCCGCGGGTCGGCTCAATGACCAATACTCCAGTTTGTGCTGGCTCTACTTCACGTAGGCCTCTCACAAATGACCTCCATTGGACCGGACCCACGACAATGCAGCTTCGCCACCAGGTCAGCGGCATACTGATTCCCGCGTGGATACAACATCAAGTTCAAGCAGCCTCCGTCAGCCGATTCAATGCGGTATAGACGCCAGTTGCGAAAGTCTCGCGACCGAAACGGGCACGCACCGCTGCGGCTAGCGTGTCCGGATCGGGCTTCGGCTCGAGAAGGAGGCGCGCGATGGTCGCGGCGAGCTCGGCCTCCGGTACGACCGTCCCAAGGTGGCCGTCCGCGAGCGCGTCCTTTGCACCGGCAACATCGAGACCCAACGCGGGCGTGCCGCTAGCCATTGCCTCAATGTAAGCGATCCCAAAACCATCACCTGTTGATGGCATGACGAACAAGTCCGCCGCGCGGTAGATCTCGACAAGACTTTGTAAATTGGCAGCGAGGAAACGCACCCTCTCGCTTACGCCCATATCACGCGCAAGTGCCTGGAGGCGGGCACGATCGTCACCCTCCCCCACGACCAAATATTCCACGTCATGGCCTTGCGCGACAATGTAGGGGATGGCAGCAATGACTCGGTCTTGGCCTTTGTGGTGTTGGTGTCCATCCATCCGACCAACGGTCAAGAGCACACGTTTACTCCCGATGGCCAAAGCCGCGCGCGTTGGCGAGCCATCTCCCGGTGTGAATGCTTTCCTGACAGTGTTCGGCACGACCAGGACCCGCTCGGGCGCGATTGCCGCCCAGGAGAGCACCGCGGCACGCGTATAACGCGAGACACACAACACCAGATCCGCCGATTCCAGAGCCACGCGCTGAAGTCGTGATGGTCGCGGCCAAGCCTCAATCCCGTGTGTTTGGACGATCAGCTTCGCGGCCTTAAGGCGAGCGATGAATGCCGCTAACGGAGCCATAAAGAGGTGGCCACAGAACACGAGATCGACCGGACGGAAGAGCGCTGCTCGCAGGGTTGCGACCGAATAGGCAATCCGCCCGTGCCGCGCCGGCATTTGTTCGATCGTTTCAGGCGGCGCGGGCGGATCGGGTGCTTGCCGCGGCAGGACCGTAATCGATGACATGATTCCGGCTTCGGCTGCCGCTGCGAGGAAATCACGGTTGTATTGCGCAATGCCGCCGCGCCCCCCGAAAGCATCCGTCACAATCGCAAGCATCGCGAGTGAGGAGGTCATGACGCGTGCCACCTCGATTGTCCACTTGTCGGGGCCGCGTTGCTCACCACGGCGCGCGACCAGCGGCGAGATACAAGCCCCTTGGGCTCAGGCACGCGGTCCTTCCACTCCGATCCATTATTAGCAGCCGCATTCATCCACGCACCGGTCGGCATTCCGAAGCCTGATTTTGCTCTGATAACGATCTCGTTCGGCACGGGCAGGGTTGGTGCTTCGGCGAGCGCAGCCTTGCCCAGCCCGGGCGTCAGAGCGGGGATGGCCTGCGCAAGTGTGGCAAACAGTGGGAAGTCTACCAGCGGCATACGGATCTCAAGGCCATGCGCCATACCCGCCCAGTCCGCGTCCCGCAAAAGCTGATTGCGCAGGTAGTGCGCCGACTCAAGGACACAAACTCGCGCGACGTCGGAGCTCGGATCAGGCGTAAGGCTCGCGGTCAGACGGCGCAGTGGCTTTAGCCGGCGCAAGCCCTCGTGTGCGATCTCGGCATCCATTACCTTAGGCAGTTCGTGCGGCAGGAACAAACCACGGCGCAGGAGGTAGTTGCCAGCCCAAGTGTCCGAATATTCGAGAACCCCGAGCGCCTTAGGTCGGTTGCGCGAAAAACCGGGAGCCACGCCACCGATGACCTTACGGGCTAGGAATCCAAGGCCCGGTACGGCAGCGAGCAAGCCGAACCGACGCCGCCAACGCGGCAAGTCAAGGAAGCTTGGATAACCACCGAGAAGCTCATCTCCCCCGAGACCCGAAATCGCGACCTTTAGGCCCACCTCCTTGGCGGCTTTGGAGACGAACCAAGTGTTCACACCGTCGATCGAGGGCTGGTCCATTGCCTCAAAGATCGCAGGGAGGTCATCGAAGAACTCCTGCTCACTCAACTGTCGCACGATGTGGCGAGCTCCGTACTGCTGACACACGCGCGCAGCCAGCGGCGCCTCGTGCTCCGATGTCCCGTTGAACGCCTCGAAGCAGAGCGTGATTGCACGGATCTCGCGTTGTCCCGCATCTCTCATGAGGCCCAGCAGGGCGCCGGAGTCGACGCCCGCAGACAAAAAGATGCCAACCTCAACGTCAGCCAGCAAGTGTGCGCCCACGCTCTCGAGAACGCCGACTCGCACGCGTTCGGGAAGCTCAGCTTCAGGGACCGGGTTCGCAGCACCCCTGGCTAAGACTTCGGCGAGATTCGCGAAGGACTTGGGCTCGCGCGGACCCGCGGCGTCGACCCATTGTGTATGGCCGGCGGGCAAAGCACGCACCTCGCGATATAGCGTAAACGGATCGGGCACGCTGCCAAACAGATGGAAGCCAACAATGCCGGCCGGTTCAGGGTCGCGCGAAACATGTCCGCCCGCGAGCAGCGCCTTGACCTGGGAGGCGAAGCGGAATGTCCAGCCGTCGTTTGCGGTATAGAGCGGCTTGATGCCGTAAGGGTCGCGTGCAAGGAAGAGGCCGCGCCGTACCTCATCCCAGATGGCGAATGCGAACATGCCACGAAGCTTGTGCACCATCTCGGCGCCATGCTGGGCGTAGAGGTGCAGGAGCGCCTCCGTGTCCGAGGTCGTGCGGAATCGCGCGCCTTCAGACTCGAGCTCCACGCGCAGCTGCGGATAGTTGTAGATCTCGCCGTTGAACACCACGACGGCACGACCATCTTCACTTGTCATCGGTTGGGAAGCACGGTCGGAAAGATCGATGATCGAAAGCCGTCGATGCCCCAGACTGCAACGCCGATCACCGGTCCACCACGAACCTGCCCCATCTGGGCCACGCGCACGCATCGCCTCCCGCGTAGCAAGAAGCTCGGTTTCGGCCGGTGCGCTCGATGCCGGGTGATACGCAAAAATGCCGTTTATGCCACACATATGACGTCGCTGATGGATGAAAGAGGCGGGCGCATCACAGCACAGGATTCGGAAGCTCGAAGAAGGTCTCTTTGACCTGCTGAATCCACGTGCTCGACTTTGGCGGCGGACGCCTAGATGCCCGCCGAAACTTGCCCCGTCGACACCCTTTGCACAAGAGGTGGTTTCCGTTTGGGCAAGCTACCGCCCTCTCGTATACAGTCCTCCGCCTGTGGAAAATCTAGACATTACTTCCCGAAAGGGGCGCGCGGATTGCATCCCATTCTACATTAGAACGGAGGGTAGGTTTTCTAGCTTTAGAACGAAGCGGCGTGACGGTCGCCCAAGAACACCGGCCCAACCGAGTCTTTTTCGACAACGACGGAGACGGCGCGCTGAAGCAACGTAATGGCAACGACGAGATGGTATTCGTCCTTGACCCGCAAGAAAATCCCCTCCGCGCCGACGAGGGGTCCTGCCTGCATCCGGACCCTTTGACCGGATTTCAGGAACGGCCATGGTTGAACCGGACGTCCCGACAGCGCAATGGTTCGGATGGAGGCGATTTCGCGGTCCTCCACTGGCTCTGGCCTATGCCCCGGACCTACAACTCCCACAATACCTGGGGTGGTCAAGATCGGCAGACGTTTGTTCGAGTCAAAGTGGCAGAAAACGTATCCTGGAAACAAGGGTACATCGACTTCGGCGATCCGGTCGACCCTCTTGCGCCTGGTCCGGTAAAATGGCGAAAAGGCAACGTATCCTTTGCCTCTCAGGCCGCTTTCGACAATTCTTTCGTGTCGGGATCGAACATACAAGGCGTACCAGCGCGTCACGTCGGCATAGAGATCGTGCCGGAAATGAAGATCCGCTCCGGGCAGAGCAATGTCGTCAGCGATTGTCTTCTCCGAACTCTCCACACAATCTCCGATACACCGTGCCCCAGCCCAACCCGCAGACTGGCACTATAGTTGTCGCGGAATCTCAAACAGGTTCGCAGAACCATTCTACCTGAGCATTGGCCCGAGAAGGCGCAATACCGGCCGGATAAAGAATATCCGCCACCCGCGCGGGTGGGCTGGCCGCCTTTTGAAATCCGGCACACCAGGCCCACTGAGACAATCGCGCCCATCGGCTCAAGGAAAAAGAACCCGAGCTTGGGGCGCATCGAAACTGAAATGTGGAAATCTCCGAATGGAGTGCTAGAATTTGGTCAGTCCTTACTGCCGCCGTTTAACGATACGCCGGAACCAAGGGCGGTGTATGTCTGGGGTTAATGAATGCCATTGCAGTCACGACGTAACCTTCCAGGGGAACTGGACGCTTTAGCAGCGATTGAACCGCCCCTGGTTAACAGTCCCCAGTCCGTATACCCATATTTCGCCGACCAAGAAAGTCCGTTGCTGCACTACTGGCGAATTGCCCGGAAGCGAAAATGGGTGATTCTCGCCACTTTCAGCATTGTGTTTGCGCTCGCCGTGATTGCAACCCTAAATGCCACACGTTTGTACCAAGCCACGTCCGAGGTAGCGATATTTCCGGAGAATCCCAACGTCTTGGGATTTAAGGACATGTCGGATACCTCCTCGATCGATTATGACTATGACGCGGCTCTTGAAACTCAAGCGGCAATCCTGCGCAGCGATGCTTTGGCTCTCAAAGTGATTGAAGCTCTGCATCTTGACCGAAACGCCAGATTTACCGGAGTTGAGCAACCTCCGCCCTCAGCGGACAGCGCAGTTCGCGTTTCGGGTATGGAACCTGACCCGGCAAAAGCCGCGGGCCTGTTAGGCGCATTTCACGGGGGGCTGAACGTTCATTTAGTCCAGAGTTCCCGCCTCATACAAGTCAGCTATACTCACCCCGACCCACAACTCGCGACCCAGATTGCCAATACCTTGGTCACCACATTCATCGAACAAAATTTCAGGACGAAATATGAATCGGTAACCCAGACCTCCGAATGGCTTTCGAAGGAACTGGCGGATTTGCAGCTGAAAGTCCAGACTTCGGAAGAGAAACTTGTCCGTTACCAGAAAGACCACAGCATTCTTGGGGTTGACGAGAAGCAGAATATCGTGACATCCAGACTGGACGAGTTGAACAAGGAATTGACGGCAGCCCAGACCGATCGCTTTGAGAAGGAATCCGATTACAAGTTTGCGATGGCGGGTGACCCCGCCGAGTCCGGATCCCCAAACGCCTCGCCGGAAGGAGCGAGCAGCCTGCTCGAGAAGTTGCGCGAGAAAGAGGCTGACCTCAATACCCAATACGCACAGGCGACGACCCAATTCGGCATAGGGTATCCCAAAGTGAGCGAGCTGAATAATCAGCTCAAACAGGTGCGTGCCGAAATCGAGACTGAAAAGACACGGATGCAGAGCAGAAGGCGCGATGAGTATTTGGCGGCTGTCCAACGCGAGGACCTGGTGACTGCCGCATTCGACCGTCAGAAACAGGAATTGAACCAACTTAATGAAAGCGCGATCGAGTACTCGGTGCTGAAGCGCGATGCCGAGTCGAACCGACAGCTATATCAGGATCTTCTGCAGCGGCTGAAAGAAGCCGGGGTTAGCGCAGGTCTCAGATCAAGCAACATTCGGGTGGTCGATGTCGCCCGGACTCCGACGTATCCGATATCCCCCAACGTGCGCCGGAACCTGGTGCTCGGGGTTCTGCTGGGCTTGGGCTTAGGTTTTGGACTAGCATTCGTGCTTGAAAGTCTCGACAACACCGTGCATAACCTGGAAGAAATTGGTGCCATTTCCACGCTTCCAGCGCTGGCAACGATACCTCTACAGCTTTCGAAAAATGGCCACTCTCGCCGCGTCTTGAGCAGCATTGCAGATGACAAGCCCGAATCGCTTTCCCTGGTTACATATTCACGCCCTAAATCAGAGGTATCGGAAGCCTACCGGTCGCTCAGGACGTCTATTCTATTGTCCGCATTTGGTGCGCCGCCGAAGATACTTCTCGTCACCAGCCCTTCCCCGCAAGAAGGCAAGACTACGATCAGTGCGAATTCAGCGCTGGTTCTGGCGCAGCGAGGCAGTCGCGTCCTGCTTGTGGATGCTGACCTTCGGCGGCCGGGCATTGACAAGCTATTCGGCATAAAACCCCAAGGAGGCCTCAGCACCGTCATAAGCGGAGTTGACAAGCTGGAGGACGTGCTGCTGCCCTTTCCCGAGGTCCCCAACCTGTGGATCTTGCCGGCGGGCCCAATTCCGCCACAACCCGCGGAACTGCTCAGTTCAACGGTCATGAAGGATTACATTGCAAGCTGGCGTAACGAGTTCGACCACGTAATCATTGATACGCCTCCGTGCTTATCCGTGACTGACGCAGTTGTGTTATCCCCCCAGGCGGACCGAGTCATTTTGGTCGCGCGGTCGGGACAAACTACAAAGCCTGCCCTGCGCCGGGCTTGTGACCTCCTGCTGCAGGTCAATGCCCGGGTTATGGGCATTGTCCTGAATGCACTCAATGTGCACTCCGCGGAAGGCTACTACTATTATGGCGGTCGATACGGTGAACGCTACTATGATGAGAAGTCGTCGGAAAATGGGACAGAGGCGGCCGCCAGCAAAGTTTCGTGACCTGAGTCACAGCATTTGCTTTTGGTTGAGTAAGCGCGTCGAAGCGTATTTTCATCTTTAAAGATTCAGAAGATGCAAACCAGATGCGGATTGACTTGCCCTCCCCGCTTCGCCAGTTCCTGTTTGCAGCTACCGTCTTCGTCCTCATCGCCCTGTATGTTGGGCTGTCTCTGCGAGCATACCTCGCGACCCGGTTGGCAGCGGTTCCAGGCGTTGAGAATCTGCACAAGGCTATCCGCTTGGAACCCGCCAACGCTGAATATCCCGAAATGCTCGCTCGAAACCTGGCTCTGTCTGGCGTAAACCTGGATGATGCAATTTCCAACTATCGGACAGCCGTGCATTTGAACCCCTACGAGGCCCGGTATTGGCTGGATTTGGCGGGGGCTTATCAGGTCGCAGGGCGAACGGGCGAGCAGGAGGAGAGTGTGGAGCGTGCCGTAGAAGCGGACCCCACGACTCCGCATGTCGCCTGGGAGGCCGCCAACTTCTTCCTGGTTCAGGGTAATCGAGAAAAGGCACTTCGTTATTTCCGCGTGGTCCTCGCCAATGATCCGGAGATGGTCGACTCTGCCCTTCTGCTTTGTTGGCGTGCCACCGGAGATGCGAATCAGATTCTTGACCAGGCATTGCCACCAAGGCCGGATCTCTACTTGTCGTTCTTGAGTTTGCTTACTTCCAAGCAGGAAGTAGCTGCCGCCGAAAACGTCTGGAACCACCTGATCGGATTGCGACAGACGTTTCCGACGAAGCTGGCCTTTCCCTATTTTCGACTCCTGATCGCGAAGCAGGAAGTGGCAGCGGCGCAAGCGGCCTGGCAACAGCTGGCCAGCCTCGATCCATCCCTCCAGGCCTATCTCCCCTCTCGTGAAAACCTGATCGTGAACGGGGGGTTTGAAGAGAACGTGCTGAACGGTGGCTTTGACTGGTGGTACCAGGCAAATCCACATGCGGCATTGGCCATAGATACGAACGAGTTTCACGGCGGCAGCCGATCGCTTTCCGTCACCTTCGATGGGCTGAATCCTCCCGAAGCAGGAATTATCCAGTTCATCCCGGTAAGACCAAACACCGAATACAACTTCAGCGCCGAATGGAGAACGGAAGATTTGGACACCGCCAGTGGCCCGCGTTTCGCGATCGTGGACGCATACACCAATGCGCCGTACGTCCTTACCGACGACTCGCTCGGCAGCAACCCGTGGCGGCTGGAGGCAGCGCGATTTGAGACCGGCCCGGATACGAAGCTTCTCCTATTAAAAATCGTCCGTCAACCAGCGTCCCCCCTGATCCGGGGAAAGCTTTGGATCGACGATCTGCGGCTCGTGGAGAGTAGGTAAGGATAGCGACATTGAAACTCTCATCGTATGGGGTTCTCGGTGCAACCCGCCCCGTTGAATTAAAGAGTCGGCGTAACGGCCAGCCACAAGGCTTTCGCCGGGTGCTGGTTCTCGGCCTGTGTGCAGTTTTAATCTTCGCCGTGCTGGCGTTCGGTGCGGTCGACGAGTGGTCAACCTTCACGCTCGAGGCCAGTGCAGCCGCCCTGTTCCTCACCTGGGTGGGAAAACAGGTTCATTCGAAGCGACTGAAGCTCTCGAGCAATCCGCTGTATTTGCCAACCCTGCTTTTTTTTGGGCTCATTCTTGGTCAGATTGCACTGCGTCGTTCCGCTTACGCGTACGTCACCAAATACGAAGCCCTGCAGTATGTCGCATACGGCATTTGTCTGTTAATTGCGGCAGAATGCGTCAGACACGAAGATACTCGCAGAGTCTTCGCCGTGATCATGATTGTATTCGGCGCTCTCTATGCATTTTTTTCTCTCGCTCAGCAGCTGACCTATAACGGCAAGGTCTTTTGGATCCATAGTCCGCGATTCCATGGGATGGGGGCGATCTATGGGAGCTACGTAAACCGCAACAACTACGCCGGCCTGATCGAGATGCTCGTGCCCATTCCCTTGGTGGTCGCCTCCGGCCATATGCTCAAGGGAGGCAAACGAGCATTGGTCGCTTTCTGCGCGGTCTTGATGGCCACCACCATCTTCCTTTCCGGCTCCCGCGGGGGAATGATTGCGTTGGTTCTCGAGGTAGTACTGTTTCCCGCACTGACTTTCAGAACAAAGAAAAGTCCTCGGGTAGCCCTTGGATCTTTGGCCGTGGGCGCATTGATTGTGGCTCTCCTGGCTTTCTTGGGCAAAAGCGGGCAGGTACTGGGCCGCCTCGGAGATCTGGACCCCGGAGTCCGCTGGAAGGTAACGAAGGACTGCTTGAGAATGTTTTCCCACCGCCCGGTGTGGGGGTGGGGCTTGGGAACTTTCCCCACGGTTTACCCCAGCTACCGCAGCTTCTATACCAATTTGTTCATAAACGAAGCCCATAACGACTATGCGCAATTATTGGTGGAGACCGGCTTGTTGGGCTTCGGGCTGATGCTGTGGTTTCTCGTGAGCGTGTACCGCCGCGGCTTGCCCACCTCCCGCCGCTGGGAATTCACCTGGGACGGAGCGTTATCTCTGGCCGCTTTGCTGGGGTGCACCGGGATCCTGATTCACAGCTTCGTGGATTTCAACTTGCAGATCCCGGCAAACGCCGCCCTTTTCTATGTGCTTTGCGCCCTGGCAGCTTCCGAGCTCCCACCTTCGCCATCCCGCTCCAGAAATGGTCTGAAGGGAACTGAGGAAATTTCGAAACCGTCGGCCCAAGCCTGAAGACGCTGACTGGCAGACAAATCGGCGTCTCGCAAGAGGACATTGCCGCTTATGGGGATACGCGCGGCACGGAAGACTACAAGTGGCGAGCTTGCCTCATTTCTTGTAGGCTCGTTTTCGAGAAGGGCAATCACCGCATCCCCGTCACCGGCGGTTTTCTCCGACCAGAATGCCAAAAACTGTTCAGTTACAGAGCGGCATAATGGCCCCGGCTGTTGTGTCGCCGGTCGGATGTGACCGGTTTTTTCGTTAGGCGTCAGCTATTTCGGTATTTGGTGTTTGGCGAATTCGTCGGGCGTGAATGTGCCGCCTTGGACATAGCTTGCGTTGATTTCAGTAAAGTGATTCCACTTTTCGGGCAGATCGTCCAGCGCAAAAATGGCTGAGACCGGGCAGACCGGTACGCAGGCGCCGCAATCAATGCACTCGATGGGATCGATGTAGAGCTGTGAAACATCATCGAACGCCGGCCGGCCGTCGTCATAGGCCGTGTTCTTCTTGGGGTGGATGCAATCCACCGGGCAGGCATCAACGCAGGCGGTGTCCTTCACCCCGATGCAGGGTTCGGCAATGACGTAGGTCATGGCCCACCTCCTTTTTCCACGCTATGCCTCTGGCTGAGAAGATTCAAGCGGGCGCGCGGTAAACTGCTGGGGTTATGGCGATGGCGGTCGAGAGCATTTCGGCGGTGACCTTCAGGGTGGCAAACATGCGGAGCTCCGTACGATTTTACCGTGATGTTTTGGGCATGGAGCTTGTCTACGGCGGGGAAGATGTCGGTTTCTCTTCGCTTCGCGCTAAGGGTGCGGAATACCCAATCCTCAATCTGGAGCAGGGTCGTGCTGTTACTGGTTGGGGGCGGATGATTTTCTACGTGGCGGACGTGGATGCGTTTTGGGAATACCTGCGGGGAAAAGGATTTGTTCCAGAGAGTCCGCGAGACGCATCGTGGGGCGAACGGTATTTTCACATGCCTGATCCGGATGGGCATGAGCTGTCGTTCGCGCGCCCGATCTAGCAATCTTCCAATAGCTGCAGGAACTCATCCTGATCGAGGAGCAGTTTACGAAGAGACTCGCGCAACATCGGCGGGCGCAGGTTGTCGCCCGGATGGGGTTCCCGGAATGAAACAACATTGGGAATACGTCCCTGGTTCACGAACGATCTTGCTGAACCGTGCTTCGTTTTCTGGGCCGTATAGCCCAATTTGCGGAGGACGCATACAAATCGTCTCCATGGGACCTGAGTGGGTAGCCCGGACATCAGCTAGACTTTAGGACACGCTCCGGTTTCAATGCAAGCTCGCTGGGAATGAAGAGTGCGGGTGTCAGGCGGCGCCGGTGAGGTCGTCATTTACGGAGATGTCCAGGCTTTAGTAGCCATTCTGGGATGTAGCAGCGATTCTTGTTTCACCCTGCATTCGTTGCCCGGGTAGGAAGTGGCGTGCATCTATTCCGGTTTCGACGGCTCAGGTCTCCAGTTCGCAATCACGAACAGCGGCGCGGAGGCTGAACTAACAAGTTCGTTCACGAGAAAGCGTTTGCCACTCACCACATCGTATTCCGCTCCTCAGGGAGCCGGAACAAGGTAACCGGCTTACCGAAGCGATGCTGTTTGAGGTCCATGACTGACCAGGACTCGCGTCTTCGAGCCGTCCAATGAACCCAGTAACACCTCGTGGTGCTGGTCTTTGCGGATGCGGCAAAAAGGAAGTGATTACCGTCCGGAAGAAAATGAGGATACCCGTACCCCAAAACCAATCCTCGAACATTGGGCAACGCGGAGCTGTGGGCATAATCGAGACCGATGACATTTTCTGATCTGACAACCACCCGTGCTATTGGTTTAGTCTTGCACCCTTATCCACCGACGAGGCGGGTGATCCAGCTTCCCTCTTAGCCCCTCCCAGCCGGAAGGACTTTCGATCTAGCGTAGTGTAGTTCTTGGCCAATTCCTTGATCTCGATGAATTGGTTCTTCGTGAGGTTCGAGAAAGTCTGTCGCGTGTTGCTGGCTGGCCACCAGATCTCGATACTCTTGATTCGTGCCGATTTGCCCAACCCGATGTGCTGTTCCAGCGGAGAGGCCCCGAAAGACCCGCCACTGCCTACCGTGCGATAGATCGAGCGTGTCCCTTGACCTTCATTTTCAACCGCCACTGCGATGCGGGCACCAATGGCTGCCCGATTCGTCGTTACGCCCGTCAGGCGGACGTTGATCCAATCATTGCCATTGCCGGGATTCTCGAAAAAGCGGAATGCATGACTGTCTCCAGGCGTGGCCCCTCCGATGACCGTGAGGATATCCTCGTCGCCATCGCGATCTACATCCGCGAAGGCAACCCCGTGTCCTTTGTGTAATTCACCAGTGCCAGCTGAAGCTGTCACATCTACAAAAGATCTCCCTTCCTTGTTTCTCAGCAAAACGCTGGGCACCACCGCACTGTACGGGGAGGCTCCCGAGCCCAGATAGAGATCCAGAAACCCGTCACTATCCATGTCGCCGAAGTTTGATCCCATGGGCATAAAGATGCGGTCGAGGCCGACTTCTTTTGACACGTCTTTAAAAGTCCCATTGCGCAAGTTCCGGTAGAGCTTCATGCCTTCAGCATTCTTTGGAAGCCCGAGATAGCTGCGAATAACCTCGTCGTTCGATCCGGCATAACTGCTCACGAACAGGTCGGGCCAACCATCGTTGTCGTAGTCGAAGAACCATGCTGGAAAGCTGGCCCACGGATCTTGCACCCCGGCAGGGCCGCCGACCTCCGTGAAGGTCCGGTCGTGATTATTGTGATAAAGAAAATTGTTGCCGTTGTAGTTGGACAGGTAAAAATCCATATATCCGTCGTTGTCATAGTCGCCCGCCACCACCGCCTTGGTGAACGCGGTGCGGTCTACTCCGGCGGAATGCGCGATGTCCTCGAAGGTTCCGTCGCCCTTGTTCCGGAAAAGCTGGGCGGGGCCGGTCTCGTTGCCGACGAACAAGTCGAGGAAACCGTCGTTATCGATGTCTGCCCAGGCTCCGGTTTGAGTCGCGTTTACCACACCGGCGAGACCGCTCTCATTCGTGACGTCGGTAAACGTCCCATCGCAATGACCTTGCAAAAGCGACATGCGTTGGGGAAACTCCCATCCGCCTCGCAGCGCCAGAACATCCAGGCACCCATCATTGTTGTAATCGGCTTGGATCAGGTTCAATCCGCCGAGTTGACCGGCGAGCCCGGATTTCTCGGACTGGTCCGTAAACGTGCCATCCCCGTTATTGTGAAAATAGTGCATGGGCTCACAAACACCCACGCTCGATGTGACCACATCCAGCCGGCCGTTATTTTCAAAATCGTCCACCACGATTCCGCCCGCCATGGAAAACGTGTCCATCCCGAGTATGGGGGCCACGTCCACAAAGCGGCCCACTTCTTCCTTGGACTCGAATGCCGCAGCCGGGATCAGGTATTTCTGCGGAACTCCCGCGGGATAAGTCCCCAGCGTAAGATAGGCGATGTTCAGAAGCCACTTCACTTCCAGATCGTCCGGCTTCCGCTCGAGATATTTCAGGAAATACTGAATTGCCTTCTGGGAATCGGCGGTGTCCCGATATTTGAAACCGGCGCGGGGCGGGAAGATACATCGGTCGCCCGGCTTGCGATAGGCATCGTTCTCCATTTCCGATTTATGCAGATAGGCGACTCCGAGCGCCTCCAGAAACTTCGGTATCGCTGCCGGCACCGCGTCGCTCGCGATCTGGTACGCGGCTTGCCACTGCTCGATCGCGTTCTCCATGTTTCCCTGATAGGCCTCAAGTTGGGCTAGGGAATGATGCTCTCCCAGGACGTCGTCAGGATGGAGTTCGGCATCGGCGGAAGCGAGTTGTTTGCCCAGGTCCCCGGTTGCCAGGGCCAGCGACTGCTTGCGCGCCGCGCAGATCGCAGTTAGGTCGTGTTCCCAGCCCGCGGGCTTGGGAAAAGTCCTGAAGACACCGTCCGCGTCGTTCAAACCGCCAACATTCAGCGCGTAGCGCACACTGCCTCGGGCGGCAGTAGATAGAAAGGGATGAGCGGTCGGGATGTCCCCCGAACCCGATGCGGGTGAGACCTTCAGGATGGCATAGCCTTCGGAAAACTTTACCACCCCGGTGATCTGCCCCGGCGCCAGGCCTTTCACGGCATCTTGCAACTCTGGGCGTAACGTTGCCGGACCCAGCCTGCCCATATAGCCGCCGCTGGCCGCGCTCGGATCGATGGACTCTCGCTTCGCCAGCGTCGCAAATTCCGCACCGTTCTTGAGCTCCCTTAGAATTCGCTCGGCTTCACGCGAAGATTTCGCCACGACGATCTGCACGCTGATCTCCGAGGGGTTCCCTTGCCACGCCTGTAAAGGAGGAGAGAACAGGGGCAGACACAGCAACACCGCCAGCAATCGTGGCCGCATTTTGTGCAGCCGCATCGTCAATCTTGCGACAGGAAACATTCTTTCTACTTCCACCGCCCCACCCCTTCTACAACCGTGATGTACCGGTCGACGGGCAAATCCGTGAAGCGTTCTTTGGTCGCGCCGGGGTGTGGCCAGGTTACTTCTAGCCAGTCCAGTTTGGCCCGCTTGCCCAGGCCCAGCACCAGGCGCGGATCATGCGACGAAAGATAGCTTCCGCCGCCAACCTTCACTCGGGACCGCTTCAGGTCCCCAGACTGATATGTCACACGCGCTCCAATGCCATCAGGATTCGATTTCTTCCCCACCAGGGTTACACCCAGCCAGTGATTCTGTGCCCCGACGTTGTTCCGCAAGAGCAGTGGAGCCGCGTCGTTGACCGCTACCAGCACGTCCAAAGCGCCATCGTTATCGAAGTCGCCCACGGCCATGCCTCGGGCAGAGAGGGGCTTCGCAAATACGGGGCCGCTCTGCTCACTGACATTCTGAAACGCCTTGCCCGTGTTATGGAAGAGCATCAGCGGCTCCCGGTAGGTCACGCCCGGGTGCAAGGACTCGATGAGATCGTCCGGGTTGCCATTGGCCAGAAAGAGATCCAGATTCCCGTCATTGTCATAGTCGAAGAATTTCAATCCCCATCCGCTCATCGCTTTGGTTGCTTTCGCGATCCCAGTGGGCAGAGCCATGTCGTCGAAGGTCTCGTCGTGGTTATTCTGATAGATCGAATACATTTCGCCGTCGATGTTGGCTACGAACAGATCCATCCATCCGTCTTCGTTGAAGTCAGCTGCGTCTACTCCCATGCCTGAGCGGGCCTTGCCCTCCGCGCTGTAAGCCACGCCCGCCTCGTCTGCGATCTGATCAAACCGGCCGCCGCCCCGATTGACAAACAAGAAGTTGGCGACGGTGTCATTGGCCACAAACAAGTCCATCCGCCCATCATTGTTCACATCGGCGGCCACCACTCCCCAGGCCTTTCCGGGATATTTCGCAATGCCCGAGGATTGGCTGACATCAGTAAAGGTCCCATCGCCATTGTTGTGGAAGAGCCAACTCGCCATCGGCCCATAGAGCCGGGGAATGCAATACTCGGGTTTGCCCCCGGCGCCACACGGCCGATTCTTGGATTGATCGAAGTCCACAAACCGGCAGACGAATAGATCCAGGCGGCCGTCATTGTCATAATCGAACCAGACGGCACTCGAAGACCATCCCGGAGCGGCGACACCGGCCTTCTCCGTGACATCGGTAAAGGTACCGTCACCGTTGTTGTGGTACAGGATGCTCCGGCCGTATTGGGTTACATAGAGGTCGGGAAAACCGTCGCCGTCGTAGTCGCCGACTGCGACCCCCTGCCCGTATCCCCCCGCTGCCACCCCCGCCTTCCCGGTGACGTCCGTGAACGTTCCGTCGCGATTGTTGCGATAAAGGGTATTGCGCAGCGGCGGATTGGGATCCAGGAAATCACACTTGCCACTGTTGACCAGGTAAATGTCCATCCAGCCGTCGTTGTCGTAATCCAGGAATGCGCAGCCCGCGCCGGTTGTCTCAGGCAGGTACTTCGCGGCAGATTTTCCGGCGTTATGCGTCCAGTGAATTCCGCTGGCCGACGGTGGAACCTCTTCGAACGGGTAGGCGAGTTCGGGCTGCGCGACGTCCAGCCGCGACCAGCCCCCCAACACCAGAGTGCCTGCCATCCCCTGCAAGAATTGGCGTCGTGAGCAACCCGTTCCACCGGTGGCCCGGCGGGAGACGAACGGCATCAAGTCTGCGCATCGCTTCCCCATGAAGAAACAAGTAGAGGAATGAAAAGGAATGAAGACCTCCACCCTCGCCGCTTGCGCTTAGTTAGGATTCTCCTGCGGAGTTCCCGGCTGCCCCGCGGCATCTTGCTGGGTCATCTTTCTGTGTATGGCAAATTCTCTCTCAGCATCGGTCTGGCGCCCGCCGCGCCGGTAAGCCACAGCGAGATTGTAATGCGCTGTGGGATTCTGCGGCTCGAGCTTGACCGCGGTCTCCAGCGGCCGAATCGCTTCCGCATACTTCTTCACCGTCAGCAGTGACATGCCCAGGTCGAGAAAGGCATCGCCGAAGTCGGCATCGAGCTTCGCCGCCTGGGAAAAATGCTGGATGGCATCGTCCCACTGCTGGTTCTGTCGCGCTAAAGCACCCAGCACATATTCCGCACCGGCGTTGGAAGGATCGATGGCGAGTTCCTGCTGAAATTCACTCTTAGCCTGCTCGGCCGCCGCGGGACCGAAATCCGGCTTGGACAGCAGGATCCTCCCCAGCCGGTAGTGAATGCCTGGCCGGTTGGGGTTCTGACTGAGGATCAGGCGATATTCCTTTTCAGCCTCATCCCACTTGCCTTGTACTTCCAGCGCCTCGGCGTTGAGCTGATGCGCCTCGGGCGAGGCTGGCGCGGTTGTAGCTAACTCCAGCGCCGCCCGGGTAGAAAGATCAGAGTAGGTGTGTACGGCAACGTAAAGCACGTCGGGATCGCGGGGGAACTCGCGCTTCAGGAAACGCAGGAAATCAATGGCTGCTTCCGTCTCCCCAATCGCCATGGCGCAACGCACTCCGGCGAAACCCACATCACGCTTCAGAGCCGCGTCCGCGCCATGCTGGGCGGCCTTGTTGAGCGCTGGAAGCGCCTCCTTGCAATGGCCGGTCTTGGCCAGACTCACGGCTTGCTTGCCAGAGGTTGCGATGCTGGACGTTGCCGATTTTCTGGCGACCTGCGCCTGGGTCGCTAAAACAAGAAATCCGCAGAGAACGACAGGGACGAGTGCTGGATAGATGCGTCGGGGCATAAAAAATAGGCAGGCGTCGAAGCGGCGCCTGCCCTCAATCATACAACGGTCAAAAGTGGAACTTGAGAGCGAACTGAATGTTTCGTTCTCCTTGCCCCGTAGTGATCTGGCCGAAGGTGGTGCCTAACAGCATGTTGGGCGCATTCAGGATCGGGTGATTGAACAGGTTGATGAATTCCGACCTGAACTCGAATCCCTTGGTTTCGCTGATGGCGAAATCCTTGTGCACACCCAGGTCCACCTGTGCCAGGGTCGGCCCGCGGACGGAGCCGTTGTGGCAATTGCCGAAGGTGCCGACTCCAGGGGTAACGAATGCGCCCGGGTCTACCCACTGGATGCCAGTCTGGGCACCGCTGAGATGGGTTTTCGGATAGCTCGGCGCAGCGGTGCAGTCCGGCCGGGCAAAACCGAATGGGCCGGCGCCGCCGGTTCCAGAGTTGTCAAAGAACGCGAGACCCGCGGTCATGGCGTTGCCGCTGTGCAGGGTGATGATCGGGCTGACCTCCCAACCGCCGACGATGGCGTTGGCAACACGATTCACGTTCCCACCGATCTTCTTGCCGTGACCGAAGGGAAGCTGATAGTTGGCGTAAGCAGACAGAATATGGGTCTGATCGAAGTAGCACGGTCCCCACTCTGCCTTGCGATCGTAGATGTTCTGCCAGAAGGATGCCGGCAGGCTGGTTTGCGTGCCGCCCCACCCGCCGCCAAAGTAGCCGGTCGCATCGGTCATGCACTTCGAGTAGGTATAGGCAACCTGACCCTGCAGGCCATTGGAAAAGCGCCTTTGCAGGACCGCCTGCAAAGCGTTGTAGGCCTGGTTAGAGCCGGAGAAAGTTGCCAGAGCCGCCGGCAAGCCGGTAAAAGTACCCGCGCCGCCCGTGATCTCGTCCCGCAGAGCCGGATTCCCCGCGAAGAATGGTCCCGGCGTCGTGCAGGGGGGAGTTCCGCACGAGCTGTTCGGAAGCAGGATTCGCTGAGTAATGATTTCCGGCACCACCAGGTGAGCGCCACGTTGGCCGACGTATCCAATTTGGAGCGTCGTGTCGTTGGACAACTGTTGCTGGACTGACAGGTTCCACTGCTGCACGCTGGCTGGCCGGAGGTTTGGATCCCAGGGAAAGATTCTCACGCCGCTGTAGCAGGCCAAGTCAGCTCCGGCGCAGAGAGGCGCAGGCGGGCCAAAGCCATCCTGAACGTCGCTGGCGGTGACGGAGGAGACCGCAGGAACGAACGGCCGGTTCTGGCTCATTCGCAGGTTGCTGCCCATCCCTTCCATGTAGGAAGAAACTGAGTAGGCAGCGCGAATCACGCTTTTTCCTCCGAGAACACCGGGAGTCCAGGCGAATCCGACGCGCGGCTGGTAGTTGCCGATTCCGTTGTAGGAGTTGACCAGCGCGCGGCTGTTGCCGCCCTGCCCGGCCACTTCGATATCCCCGCTGAACAAGCCGAAATTCACCATGCGATCGTGAATTTCCGTCCACGGAGTGTGGTCCTCGAAACGCAGGCCAATGTTCAGGGTCAGGTTGCTGGTAATGCGCCAGTCGTCCTGGACGTAGGCGGCATAAGTGGCGCCCCGCATTCCCCATTCCTGCCCTGCTCCCTGGCGCGCGCCTTGGGAGACCAGACCCAGCCAGAAATTGGCGGCGTCCGACAGCGTCTGATCGTTGGCGAAGTTCAAATGTCCGAGCACGCCGTCGTTTCCGGAATACGCGGAGTTTTCGCGCATGCGCCAGTACTGAAAGCCGGCGTGGATGATGTGACGCCCGCGGGTCCAGATCACACCCTCGGAAATCTGGAACGTCCCGTCACCGAAGTGCTGTTCAATGTCGGGCGTACCCAGGTTGAGACCTGCATTGGCGAAATTAAGGCCCAGAATTCCTGGCGCCTGATCGTTGCCGCCCGCGATACCCAGACCCTGGGAGAAGTCGCCCAGACCCAGATCGCTGAAGCCAGAACTGAACCGCACGTGATTAATGCCCACCCGAAGGTCGTTCAGTAGGCTCGCGTTAAAGCTGTGAGTCCAGTTCAGAGAGAGATTTTGCCCGGGCTGTTCCGAAACATCCGGATTGGCCCTTGCGCCCAGCACGAACGTCTGGGTGAAGGGGTTGGACACGTGAAACTGGGAGTAACGTCCGAATACATGATCGTTCTGCGAGACGTTGTAATCGATCTTGAGGTCCCCCTGGTTGTTGTTGAGCTGGTTTCCCACTCCGCCGCTGAAGTTGGCGCCGACCGCGGTGTTGATCTGAGCGTGTGGATATTGAGACGAAGCGAATAGCGCCGCCGCGACCGGATTGATGGTGAATCCGGCGGTCGCCAGATTGTTGAAGGGGATGTTCGCAGCAGTCGTAGGATTCTTCAACTGCGTTCCACCGCCCGTGCAATTGCCCGCGCCGTCGAAAGTCCCGCCCCCTTCGGTACACAGTTGACCAAAGTCCCCGGCGCGTTCGCTGTCGGTAAAGACCTGGTAGCGGGTGGTGGTCTGTGGGTGGTCGAAGCGCTGTCCCTGAAAGTCGGCAAAGAAGAACAACTTGTTCTTCACAATTGGACCACCGACGGTGGCGCCGAACATGTTCCAGCGCAGCAGCGGCTTTTTCCCCACACCGTTCGGTTCCTGCACCAGCGGGTTGGGGGTTGAACCAATCGTCAAGCCGTTTTGCCAGCTGTTGGCATTCAGCTTGTCGTTGCGGAAGAACTCAAACACCGAACCATGAAGGCTGTTCGTCCCGGATTTGATGGTCGTGTTGATGATGCCGCCCTGAAACTGGCCGAACTCAGCCGATGCATTCTGCGTGATCAGGTTGAATTCCTGGATCGCATCCACGCTGGGCTGGTAGGCAACTTCGTTGTTGATGTTCTCCTGGTTATCAATGCCGTCGAGCAGGAAAGAATTTGCCTGCTCACGGTTGCCGTTGATGTACGGGCGGCCAGAACTGGTCATGGACTGGGCCTGAGTCAGGGCCTGAGGGTTGACCACTGTAACGCCCGGGGCGAGCAGAGTCAGCTGGATGTAGTTGCGCGAGGCCAAGGGCAGGCTCGCATTCGTCCTGGCGTCGATGACGGTACCGAGTTCGGTGCTCTGGGTCTGAAGAATCGGGGGCGCGCCCGAGACTTCGACTGTCTCCGTGACCTGACCCATCCTCATAGGAACGTCGATTCGCGCCGTCTGATTCAGGACCAGGGTAAAGGGGGGATGCACCGCCGTCTGGAACCCCTTGGCTACGACACTGACCTTGTAATTTCCCACCGGAACCCGGGGCAGGTTGTAAGCGCCGGTCTCGTTGGTCGTCGCGGCCCACTGCGTCCCACGGTCGACGTCGGTGGCGGTCACGGCTGCTCCCGCGATCGGAGCGCCGCTGGGATCGGTGACCGTTCCTACAATGGCAGCAGTTACTTCCTGGCTCCATGCGGGTCCTGCCACCATACCCAGAACCCCCGCCAACAGCAAAAGTCCCAGTCCTAATCTGGCTGATTGTCGCATCGCAAAACCTCCTGGAAGCTCCTGGCCCATCCCACAGTGGCTCGAACCTGAAAAACTCAATGTTGATGCTATATAGCACGAAAACAGTGACAGTCAAGGAAAAAATGCGGCATCCCGAATTTTATTTGTCCTCGCCACCATCCAACTCTATAGCAAAGACGAGAGACTTCGGACGGTAACGGTTATGAGAAATGGAAAGCGAGCCGTGGTAGTATCCATAATTTGGAATTCAAATTTGGTGGTTCAGTCTCGAATTTACTTGGGTATAACTCGGATAACGCTAGCTCCCCTAAAAAAACAACGCTTTCACTGGACTGGCACGGGACTCGATGGCATACTACAGCTATATAGCTGTCTGGGAGCATGCTGCCAGCACGAGGGCGCGGGTCCCAGTCCGATCCGCGGCCGTCTACACCTTTTGGTAATTCATCACTAGCTCTATAGCAGTGATTGTTTCGATTGGGATCGAAAAAATCGATGGCGCAAAATCAAAGAACCGGAACGCCAGCCTATCTGCGGATACGGGCAGCGATCTTGAAACGCATCGAAGCGGGACAGCTGAAGGCGGGAGCCCCGGTCGATTCCGAGCGCGAGCTGGCCCGGATTCACAAAGTGAGCCTGATGACCGCGCGCCATGCGTTGGCGACGCTCGAAAAGGAGGGAATGGTGGAGCGCCGCCGGGGAGCCGGCACATTCGTTGCGCCGCCGAAGATCCACTTCAACAAACTGATGAGTTATACCGAGCAGATGGCCAGCCGTGGTTTGGCGGCCGGTTCACGCCTGTTGTGCAATCGTGTGATCGACGATGCGCCAGACATCGCTGCCCGGCTGGCTCTGCCGCTGAACAGTCGCATGGTCAAAGTGGAGCGCCTGCGCCATGCCGCCAATGAGCCCTTTGCGCTGGAGGCCTGCTATCTTTCGGCGGACGATTTTTCCGGCCTTACGCAAGCGCCCCTGGAGCGCGGCTCCTTGTTCTCCATACTGGCGCAGGACTACGGTTTGGAGGTGGCGCACGCGGACGAAGAAGTCGACGCCACCGCTGCCGATTCCAGGACCGGAGAGCTGTTGGCTCTGCAACGCGGCGCTCCGCTGTTGAGAATCCGGCAAGTGATCTACGCCACCAACGGCAGGCCGACGGTTTACATGCTAGGCTTGTACCGCTCCGATCGTCACACCCTGATGATCCGCAGGTTCCGCAACCGGATATGACGCGCCACCTTTTTCTGATTCAACAAGATCATGTCATGAGAAGTGACAGATAATGAAAAACTAAGGATGGTAGCCGCAGCGCGTGAAACCTAGCAGAGCACCGTCCATTTGGCGAGATCCGGGATGTTGAAAATCACGATCATCCTGACCATGTTCCTGGCGTTCACACGTTCTTCTCTCGCCGGCCCACCTTCGTCCGTGGCCGCCGCCGCGGCTCTTTCCGAGTACGTCGGCGATGCCGTCTGCGGTTCCTGCCATCAGGAAAAAGCCGACCCATTTTCCCGCACCGCCCACCACTTGACGTCGCAACCGGCGAACCAGAATTCCATCGCCGGCAAGTTTACCGAGGGTGACAATATTCTCAGGACATCGAATCCGGAACTGTTTTTCAGGATGGAAGCGAATGAACGAGGTTACTTCCAGACCGCTGTGATGGGAATACCGCCGGATACGACGTCACGCACGGAGCGCTTCGATCTGGTGATCGGCTCTGGAGGGAAGGGGCAAACTTATCTGTACTGGAAGGGCGACGAACTGTTCCAGCTTCCCGTCACTTACTGGACGGAACTCAGACAGTGGGTGAACAGCCCAGGATATCGGGACGGTTTCGCCGATTTCAGCCGGCGGGTTCTGCCCCGGTGTCTGGATTGCCACGCCAGTTACTTTGAATCGCTCGCGCCTCCGCTCAATCGCTATCGCAACACCGGCTTCCAGTTGGGTATTTCCTGCGAGAAGTGCCACGGCATGGGCCGCGAGCACGTGGCCCGCCAGACTTCCAAAGATGCTGGGGCGCAACTGATTGTGAATCCGGCAAAACTGTCGCGTGATCGCCAGATGGACCTGTGCGCGCTTTGCCATGCGGGTATCGGTGACCTCACGGCCGCACCATTCTCCTATATCCCGGGAAAGCCGCTGGAGAAGTATCTTGCCCTGCCGCACCTCGATCCCAACGTCAGCATCGATGTTCACGGCAGCCAGGTGGAGCTATTAAAGAGGAGCCGCTGTTACCAGTCCTCCGCCGCCATGACCTGCTCGACCTGCCACAACGTCCATTTACCCCAGCACGACCTCGCCGCATTTTCACAGCGCTGTCTGGCGTGTCATAGAGCTGAAAGTTGTGGCGTCTATCCGAAGCTGGGTCGCGAAATCGCCAGCAACTGTATCGATTGCCACATGCCCAACCAGCAAACCAGCCTGATTGTTTCTGATTCAAACGGCAGAAAAGTGAAACCGAAGGTACGCAATCACTGGATCAAGATCTACCCAAACGAAACGTGGCCTGCGTATTGAACGCTTCTAGCGAAATCTGCGGATCAGCAGAGTGTGCCGGTCGGAGCGATAGAAGCCCAGGACGTAGATGGTGGCTTTGCCTTTTGTGGAATAAATGACCTGACGGATCCGTAATAGGGGAGCGCCACGCGAGACGCCGAGCAGCTGCGCGATTCTCGCATCGGCGGCCGTGGCGTCTACTTCTTCATCCGCGTGCGCCAGTTCGACTCCGAAATCGTGTTCCAGGATAGAAAACAGAGAACCTCTTCCCAACGGCGCGGAAACCAGCCCGCCAAACTCTTCCGCCGCCAGATAACAGACCTCAAGGGCGAAAGGCTCATTTGCGGCGTGGCGCAGGCGCTCTATCTTGACGAGGCGATGGTTGGGCGTCACCGCCAGACGGGCCGCAATCTCCGGCTCATAGTCGATGATCTTGCTATACAGAAGCTCCGAGCCCGCGACTAGGCCGCGGCTGGCCATTTGCTCGGTATAGCTCATCAGCTTGTTGAAGTGAATCTTGGGAGGCGCCACATATGTGCCGGCGCCGCGCCGCCTTTCCACCAACCCCTCGCGTTCGAGTGAAGTCAGGGCATGACGCGCGGTCATCAAGCTTACCCCGTGGATCTTGGCCAACCCTCTTTCGGAGTCAACTACATCGCCCGGCTTCAGCTGGCCGGCTTCGATACGCTTCCAGATTACGCTGCGGATTCTCTGGTAGGCCGGAGTTCCATTTCGCCCATTCTGTGCCATGCACGCTCCCGCGCCAGTATATAACGCGCCCGCCACGCGGAACCGAAGCCGTCACTAACGACGCAGCTACCGATTAAGGCCACTTTTGTTAAAGGAATTTTCCGCAGCCGGTTAGCAGGCCTTGCGCTGCAGATTGGGCAATGGACGCGAGCGGACTGCAGCCAGCGCTTGATAGGCAGCTCCCCAGACAGGCGCGTTTTCATTCAGAACTACGTAGATCGGAACACGCGCCAGCACCGAAGATAGCAAGGTCTTGTCGCAGAATGCGCGGAAAAACGCGCCATCTTTCAGTTTGGGCAGAATCTTCGGCGCAATCCCACCCGCCACATAGACGCCTCCGAGGGCAAGCGCCCGCACGGCAAGATTTCCGGCTTCGGAACCGTAGGCCTCCGTCCAGAGATCCAGGGTGGCAACGCAAACCTGGCAAGAATGCGTGTCGGCTTTCTCTGTGATCTCACGAGCGGGGTCGACCCCGGACCCATCGAACGATGGATGACGCACGGCCGGATTGAGAAATTCGTGGATGACCCGGATGCCACGTCCGGAAAGAACGTCCTCGCAACTTACCTGAGGCAGGCGTCTTTTCATATGGATGAGAAGCTGGATCTCGCGCTCCGTCCGTGGGGCAAAACTGGCCAGCCCGCCTTCAGAAGGAAACACACGATACTGCCGGCCATCCCACAAGAGAAGCGCTTCACCAAGGCCTGTGCCCACCGCCACCAAGCCCCGGGTCGTATTCGGTTGCCGGACTCCCTGGTTGAGGACGAACAGATCTTTCGCCGGCAGGCGGTCCAGACTCCACGCCGTCGCGGCCACGTCATTGAGCAGCACGATATTTTTGAGATTCACATCGAGCTCACGCGCCAGGCCGGGTGGGTTCAGGGCCCAAGGTAAATTGTTGCCGTGCAAGCGGCCGTCAACCACCGCCCCCGGCACGCCAAATCCCGCCGCCCGGATGCGATCGCCGGGCAGACTGTTCCCATGCTCGGCGGCCTGTCGCCGGAAGAGTTCGACCAGATCTTCGAACCTTGAGAAGTCGCGGGTTGCGTAACGGCGCTGGAAAATCGGCTGAAGTGAAGAACCATCCTCTTCCTGGAAGATAGCCAGGTTACACTTGGTGCCGCCAATGTCTCCGGCCAGAATCATAGTCAGAAACTCGTCCCCGAACTGGGGATCACCGCCCTGCGGTTCGAACCTTAGCAAGAGATTATAGCTGGTACCGGTTTTCCTGAAGCCATCCGGCCTCATTTGTTATGGGCAAGAGTGAGGAGGCGACCTGGCAACCGCGATTGAATCATCACAAGGAGAGGCGATACAAATAGATTCATGACTCCCAAAAAAGCGCCCCCTAAGAGCATCACTGACTACATCAATGCCGCCCCAAGGAGGCTCCAGCTTGAAGGTGAGCCGAGTCATCCGTTTTTTTTCCGCTTAAAGCTACGGCTGACGTTCTCGCCGGTGGACAGAGCGAGACCGTCCAGAGGATTGGTGACGGCCTCCAAATGCCGCTGCGACAGATGCAGGTACTGAGGTGTGGTTTCCAGATCTCCGCGCTCGAGCAGGACCTGGATCATGCAGGTCAGTGCCCGTCTCCAAGAAACGGCGTTCGAGGAAGTCTGGGCGGGGCGGGCATTCGACGGAATCCAACTTCCTCCAAACCGACTTGATCGGCATAGGGGCGGCGGTCACCCGCCGACCCCTGCCACACCACCGTGCGTACGGGTCCGTACACGGCGGTTCGAGTTGGTTGCGCTAACAGCCATCGATCAACGTCGGAAGTCCAAGCGATTTGAAGTAAGCATTGGAAAGCCCAACAGACAGGGCTTTGGCCCGAGCCAGGTACCAAGGGCCGCGTCCGCTACCGGCCGTATTGCTGGCCAGTCGCGGACGAACTCCCAGTTCCAGCAGAGCCGCTCGGCGACGGCGTGGTGTTTTCCATTGCCGCCACAGAGCTGCACGCAATCGCAGCCGGACCCAACGGGTCAGGTACTCCAGCACCACAGGCGTTTCGCAGAAACCGAAGTAGCTGCGCCAGCCCCGCAGATACGGAGCCAGTTCCGCTATCGTCGTTTCCATGCTGACGCCTTTGGCCCGACGTGTGGTTTCCCGGATTCGGTGCTTAAACCGTTCCAGAGCTTTCGGCGCAATCATGCGCTTGATCTCCGGACCAGTACTGAAGCTAAATCCAAGGATCTTCCGCTCCTGCGGTCTCGCCACCGCACTCTTCGTCTCATTCACTTTGAGTTTGAGCTTTTGCGTGATGAATCGCGCGACGCCCTTCATCACCCGTTGACCGGCCCGCTGGCTGCGCACGTAGATGTTGCAATCATCGGCGTAACGGAGGTAGCGGTGGCCGCGTCGCTCTAGCTCTCGGTCGAGTTCGTCGAGCACGAGGTTGGACAGCAGGGGTGAAAGCGGACCCCCTTGCGGAGTTCCTTCCACGCTTGGGCTGACCAGTCCATTCTCCATCACCCCGGCGTTCAAGAACGCCCGGATGAGTTTCAGCAGCCGCTTGTCTTCGACTCGTCTGGCAACCTGCCCCATCAGTTTGTCGTGATTGACTCGATCGAAAAACTTTTCGAGGTCAAGATCAATCACCCAGCCATAGCCTGCCGCGATGTACTGTTGCGCTTGAGCTACCGCTTGATGGGCAGATCGCCCGGGTCGAAAACCATAGCTGTGTTCAGAGAAGGTCCGATCCCACCGCCGCTGCAGAACCTGCATCACCGCTTGCTGGATAAACCGATCCAGCACCGTCGGGATACCAAGCTTTCGCACCCCGCCGTCCGGTTTGGGGATTTCCACCCGCCTCACCGGCTTCGGTTCGTAGGTCCCGTTCAGCAGTTGTTCGCGGATCACTGGCCAGTGCTGTTTCAGGTAGTCAGTGAGTTGGTTCACGGTGATTCCGTCCACTCCCGCGCTACCCTTGTTCCCCTTCACCTGTTGCAATGCTTCCTTCAGGTTCTCTCGCTCACATACTTCCTCCATCAGTCGGTCGGTTCTAGCTGGGCTTTCGGATCCATTTGTCGCCATCAACGATTCAGTCTCTTCTCCTGCGACACCTCGGGTTGCACCCGTCAGCGCAGAAGAGAAGTCCAGTTCCATCTGGATATTCTGCTGCTTGTCGTCTTTGAGACTCATGGCCTACTTGCCACTCCTTCTCGTTCGGGCCTTTTCCGTTGCCGGATACTACGCCCGATGCTGACTTCTGCTCCGCGGTCAGGTCGCCTTACGGCTACCTCAGTCGCCAAAGCGACACGGAGCAGATCTCCTGGGGTAAGCTCAGTCACTTTCCGTGCACAATCGCTGAATCTACGCTTCGCACCTTGATGGATTATGGACTTCGCGGTAAGTTGCCCACTCGTCCGGCACGGGCGCCTTCTATTCAGTTTTTGTCCATCGACTCGCACGTTTGTTCCATGCTTCCTTCGGACCTCGCCTCGCGGCGGTAGCCCTTGCATTATCACTAGGCCTTCACCTCCATCAGGTCGGCCAGAGGACTTTCACCTCCAAGTTACTGAGCATGCCCAGCACACAACGAAGCCGCTTTGCGGCGGACGCTTTCGCGTGTTGCTGAGCCAACGGTCGAGGTGATCTGAGCTAGTTTGTGTCGCAGAGGAGGAACTCTCTGTGACACGTCTACGCCAGATCATGCTTGAGGAGTTACGGCGCCGCAACTACGCCGAGTCCACCATCGACGTTTATATCCACACGGTCGAGCATTTCAGTCAGCACTTCCATCGTTCACCCGATCAGCTTGGCCCG
>JBOGLD010000129.1:0-6348 GCA_050745885.1 Terriglobales bacterium | reverse complement strand
GAAGTAAACAAAGAAGAGAGTAAGCCACACCCAATCTATTCAGTTGTGAGGTTTCGACCTCATAATCATAATGAAGATCTTTGAAAAGCAGCTGCTGGCTTCTGGCTGCTAGCTTCTAGCTCAACATCCGTTGAGCTGAGAGCTGGCATTCCGGAGTGGGCAGCACGACAAGTTTGCGGCGGTTTTTGCCGGAGTCGAGCTGGTGCTCCTCCGCTGGCAAAGACCAGGCTTATAGCCAGGAGCTAGAAGCTAGCCGCCACGAATGTCGGTGATCTTACCGCGGGGGATCCACCCGTTCCCATACCGAACACGGAAGTTAAGCCCCGCAGGGCCGATTGTACTGCACGCGAAAGTGTGTGGGAGAGTAGGTCGTCGCCGGCTTAAATAAAGGCCATGGAGAGAAATCTCGATGGCCTTTTCCTTTTGTATGGGTCATTCATCGACCGAGCCCAAATCTCCCGCCGTCTAGCCGATCCTTCAGCCTCAGCGCCGATACGAAATCCGGATCCAAAGCTAGAGCAGCATACACATCGGTGTACGCTTGTTCGACCTCGCCGAGTTGCGCGGCGGATTCTGCACGGTGATAGTAGACCCTCGGATTATTGTCATTGAGCTCCAAGGCGTGACTGAAATCATTGATCGCATCAGCAAACATCTTCAGGTTTGAACGAGCAAATCCCCTAGTGTCGTAGAGGCGGTGGAGGATATTCGGGTCTTTTGTAGCCTTAATCCCTTCGGTCAGGACTCGAATAGCTTCCTCATATCGTCCTAACCTGTTGAGTGCATATCCTAGGTTCGAAGATGCTCTAGCATATCCGGGCTCGGCCTCGAGAGCGGAACGATAGAGCCTTATGGCACCTTCCCAATTCCCCTCTTTAGTGAGCTCGAAGCCAGAGTCAGTCAATGCTGCAGGTGATGGAGGAGAGGCGCTTGCGCTCTTAGCCAGCGTTGCTGCCGGAGGTCTCGTCCGGAGAGAGCTTCCGCATTGCCCACAGAAGTTAGAGCCAACTTGGTTCTGTGTCGAACACTCAGGACATATCTGAGAGCTTCCTCGAGTTAGCTCACCGAGCGGCTCATACACGGAATGGTAGCGGAGAGAACGATCTTTCGTGAGCATCTTCATAACTGCCTTTCGAACGCTCTCCGGCAAATCGGACCGGGTCCCTATCTCTTGGCTGTTGTATGTCGGTTCGTGGATCAGGTCGAATATGGAAAAGGCACCGGACGGATGATTAAACGGGTGCCGCCCTGTCAGAAGGAGATAGCCCACGATCCCTGCCGAAAAAATGTCACTCCTCTGGTCCAATTGCTCCCCCCGCGACTGCTCGAAAGACATAAACGACTGAGACCCGGTGGCCGCAAAGACCCGCTTCAGCTGGTCCAGCTGTGGGTGGCTTGGTAAAAGGCATCGCCTTCGCGATACCAAAGTCGGCAAGCTTAACTACCCCAAGCTTCGAGATCAGGATGTTTGATGGCTTAACGTCCCGATGTATGAGGCCGCTCGAATGCGCAAACACGAGGCCTTCTAGCATTTGACGCAAATAGTCCAGCGCGTCTTGGGTCGAGAGCCACGTTCCCTTCAGGGCGTGTTCTTTGAAGACCGCATCGAGGCTAGGACCGTCCACATACTCCATTACCAAGAATACCTCTCCACTCTGCTCGAAGACGTCATAGATTTCTACGATGTTCTTGTGTCCCTTCAGTCGTGCAGCGTGGCGCCCCTCCTCAAGGGCCGCATTCTTCTCTTCTGCAGATGTACTCCGCCAGTTTTTTCGGAGCAATCGCTTGATCGCAACGTCCCGATTCTGCTCCTTATCGGTGGCCCTCCAGACGGTTCCGAAACCGCCCGTGCCGATATATCCGGAAATAACGTAGCGATTTTGTAGTTCGATCCCCTTTTTCAACTCCAACGGGAGCGCGGGAGCTGGTTCTGCTGTAGGAAAGGAAGATGTCATGCGACGCCGCCTTTTTGATCCCCGTTGGCCCAGGTCAGGTCGACGAAATGTTTTTTGGATTTGCTGAGTGCCGTCAGAGCGCCTAAGCCGAGGGTGAATACGCCGACGGCGACCGCGGTGCCGACTCTGCGGTGGACGTCCTGTCCGTAACTTACTTCGGTGATTGCGTTGGCCGGGATGGTCGTCACGTCGGCTTTGTCTTTCACAAGCCGTACGTTATTTCCTTCAATGTACAGCTTCAAACCTGTTCCCGACTTGATGTCGGTTAGAGAGCCGCCGTCATAGGTGACTTTGTAGCCGTTATCTCCGGCAAAGACAGAGATGGGAATCGCTAAGGAAAGCACTGCCACGATCAACATCCGCATTCTACGCTCCCCAACTCACCTCGATTCCCCCTCACTTGTCGCGTCGCATTGTTACTTGGTGCAAACAGCTAGTCAATGGCACATAAGAGCCGGTAGGGTTCCGATGAACGTCGAATATGGTTCTTGTCAGTTCTGCTTGGGCGGGCTCAGCAAAAGGCCTCCGCTGCATCCGTCCGTGGAATCCCACCCTTGCAAAGAACGCAAGGATGGGGCACCCGGCCCTTATATTCCTGGAGCGAATCGGAAAAAGATGGCGAGCTGGGTACTCGCGGTGTATGCTCCCGTGGGCCGGGGGAGAAGAATTGAAGTCCCGGCTCATCCTTCCTATGTCCACTGTCAACGTAGAACGCGTCGGGCCTGCAATCAGCCCACAGAAAAAACTGGGCACGACGACCCTGGCCGGTCGAAACGGGCTTGTAAGTCGCTATTTCTATTTCTCGATGTCGCTGCTGTTGGCGGCGATTGTGGTCGCCGGCTTCAAGCGTACCGTCAACGAGAACCTGTTTCATCCCGCGGTGCCGCGGCCCTTCATTCTCTGGATTCATGCCTCAGCCTTCGCCGGGTGGGCGATCTTTTTCATTTGTCAGTCCACTCTGGTCCGAATACACAAAGTCAGTTGGCATCGCTCCCTCGGATGGTTTGGCGCCGGGCTGGCGACGGTGATGGTTCCGCTGGGCATTGCTACCGCCATCGTCATGACCCGCTTTGAAACGGTTCAACTCCATCAGAGCGGCGGGGACGCTTTTCTGAGCATCCCGTTCTACGACATGGCCGCCTTTGGCGTGTGCATCGCGCTTGCCATCTATTGGCGCACGAAACCAGAGCTACATCGACGGCTGATCTTCATCGCCACCTGCGGGCTCATGGACGCGGCCTTTGGCCGTTTTGCCTACTTGTTCAACAATAATCTCTTCTATCCTTGCCTGGATCTGCTGATCGTTCTCGGCGTTGCGCGCGACCTGCTGGTAGATCGGCGCGTCCATAAGGTGTATCTCTATGCGCTGCCATTGTTGATCGTTGGCCAAAGCCTCTCGGTTTACATGTGGCGAAGCAATCCCGCCTGGTGGCAGGGCATCACCCACACGATCCTTTGGTAGTCACAAAAGGGATAGTCACAAAAATCTTGGGCGGGTCGCCCACCCTTTATTTCAAGACTTGAGGGTGCCCCATCCTTTCGCGTTCTTTGCGAAAGGGTGGGTTTTTCCGTCGCCCAGGTATGCAGCGGAAAGGGCCCTGCAGGCAGCGTCCGTGGAATCCCACCCTTGCAAAAGGCGCAAGGATAGGGCACCCGGGGATGACAGGCCTTGAGGGTCGGCACAGAAATCCCGCCTAAAGCGGAGCTTGGACTAGCGTGCTCGTCTGCGATACACTTCCGCGTCCAAGCTCAATCAGGGGATATTTGTGGCAACCTTGCGCCAATCCGCGTTTGACACTTCGCCCATAGCCGTTCGCAAAGCCAAGCCAGAGGACGCGCCGGTCTGTGGCCGAATTTGCTATGAGGCATTCACGAAGATTTCGACTGAGCACGCTTTTCCGCCTGACTTTCCGTCGGTTGAGGTGGCGACGGGCGTTCTTTCCATGATGTTCAATCATCCCGGTTTCTATTGTGTGGTCGCCGAATCGGGAGGGCAGATCCTGGGCAGCAACTGCCTTGACGAGCGCTCCGCGATTGCTGGCGTTGGGCCGATTACCATCGACCCTGCGGTCCAGAATAAGGGCGTCGGGCGTGCGCTTATGGAAGCGGTGCTTGTGCGCTCTGGGGAACGCGGTTTCCAGGGTGCCCGGCTGCTCCAGGCAGCCTTCCACAACCGTTCACTTTCTCTTTACACCAAGCTCGGATTTGATGTCCGCGAGCCGATATCCGCGATGCAAGGTCCAGCGATCAAGGCCCCGATTCCCGGCTACAACGTACGCCCTGCCCAAATGTCAGATCTGGAGGGATGCAACCGGCTTTGTCGATCTGTGCATGGTCACGATCGCAGTGGCGAAACGCGCGACGCGATCGGACAAGGCACAGCGGTTGTCGCCGAGCAAGAAGCCAGAATCGCCGCGTATGCCACTGGCATTGGCTTTTTCGGGCACACGGTCGGTCAGAGCAACGCTGATGTCCAGGCGCTGATCGCAAATGCCGATGCGTTTCAGGGGCCGGGCATTCTAGTTCCGACGCGAAACGCGGGGCTCTTCCGATGGTGTCTGGAGAACGGTCTCCGCGTGGTGCAGCCCATGACCCTCATGACAGTCGGCTTCTACCAACAGCCCGCCGGAGGGTATCTGCCGTCGATACTTTATTAGGGATCATACGGGCTCAGTGAATGCCTGGTGAATATCCGGCCGAAAGAATCGTTTGGTTGAGCAAGAATCAAAGTGAGGGCGGCGGACAGGTGTCTCCGCCCCACCACGGTGAATAAATCTCTTCAATATGGCTTATAAGGTTTTTTAATTAGCCGGGGACTGGGGCTCGCGATATCCTGATGAGTGCGAACCAGCCGTACGATCCCCACTGTAGGTAAAGTCGATGGTCACATCTAAGGAGATTCATGTTGAACGATCTGCGCAACTTTCTGGCACTGTCGTATGACCAACTGGAACAGCTGAATCTGAAGGCGAAAGAGCAGCGCAAGAACCGCGTAGCCCTGCACAAGATCCAGGAAGAGCGGCTCAAGTACCTGACCGACGAAAAGCACATCAAGGCGGTGACCGTGCTTTTCAGCGATCTCGAAGGCCGGTTGCACATGCTGGATTACGACAAAAAGTTTCTGCTCAAGAGCTGGGACAACCTGACGTTTGACGGGTCGTCAATCCGCGGGTTTACGGCACAGCGGGAAAGTGATTTGCGGCTGGGGATCGACTGGGCGGCGTTTTATTGGGGTCCGGCCGACTACTTCGGGTCCGGCAAAGTGCTGGTCTTCGGCGACGTGATCGACAAAGGCGGGACGCCGTATGCCGCCGACATTCGCGGCATTCTTAAACTGTACGCCGACAAACTCTATAAGGATAAAGGCTACACCCTGAACGCGGCCAATGAGATTGAAGGCTTTCTGTTCAAGGGGGTGGACGCGGAGCGGCGCTACAACGAAACCGGCAAGTTTGAGTACGTGAATACCGGCGGATATTATCACTCGCTGCCCGGCGACCCGCTGCGCACGTTCATTGACACAACCGCCGAAGTGCAGCGCTCCATGGGCTTCCAGAACGAGAAAGACCATCCTGAGGTGGCGCCTTCGCAGTTCGAAATCAACTACGGCTACGGGGAAGTGGTGGCTGCGGCCGATCAGATCCAGATCTACAAGCTGGTTTGTCGGCAGGTGGCGACCCACATGGGCCTGACCGCCAGCTTCCTTCCGAAACCGGTGGTAGGCGTGAACGGCAGCGGCATGCACACCAATGTGTCCATCAGCAAGGGTGGCAAGAACCTGTTCTGGGACCCCAAGGGCGAAGAGAAGTTGAGCAAACTGGGCTGGGCGTTTCTCGACCGCGTTCTTACCCACGGCAATGACATCTGTCTTCTGCTCAATCCCAGTGTGAATGCTTATCGGCGGCTGGATCCGCACTTCGAGGCGCCCAACCAACTCAAGGCCTCGGCGGTGGACCGTGGGTCCATGATCCGAATCCCCATCGGCAACGAGAAGAGCATGCGCGTGGAAGTGCGCTCGGTGGCTCCGGACGCGAATCCTTACATGGTGATGCTCTCGATCTTCAAGACCGGAATCGACGGGGACACGGCGAAAATCAAGAACCTGCGCCAGGCCGAACGTTACCTGCCGGACAACATTTACGACGCGATGGCAAATTTCGACAAGGCGGAATGGACGACCAAGCTTTTTGGCGCGGACGTGAAAGGGCGGTATCTGGACTTGAAAAGAGCCGCGGCCGACCGTTGTCCGCGTCTGCTGGGCACGTTTGTGAAGGCGCCGGAAGTGCAGTATCACCACGATGTTTACAATCAGTTCCTGTGGAATTTGTTCTAGACCGCAGTGGAGTGTCGGATATGATCAAGGCCACGTTCAGCAATGAGCGTGGCCTTTTTC
>JBOGLD010000128.1:0-6243 GCA_050745885.1 Terriglobales bacterium | reverse complement strand
CACATGATGGAAGGAAATCTGGTTCACCGTGTCCAACCTGACTATCCCGCGTTGGCGAGGCAGGTTCGGGTCCAGGGCCAAGTCGTGCTGCGAGCCATGATCAGCCGAGAAGGCACGATCGAAAATCTGCAGGTATTGAGTGGCCATCCCATGTTGGTACAGGCCGCCGTCGATGCCGTGCGGCAATGGCGATATCGCCCCTATGTGCTCAACGGAGAACCGGTGGAAGTGGAAACCCAGGTCACGGTGAATTTCGTTTTGTCAGGGGGGTAGCGGATTGCTTCCCGGCCAACGGGCGAGTGGCGCAGGCGCAACCTCGCGTTGGCACAGCCGTAGAACACTTGCCCCTTGAAATGAACCTGCCCAATGTCAATAAACCCGTTTCACTGCGAACCCGCTGACCTGCCGCCTCTCCCTTTGTTATGCTGATCTATCGATGGCTTCCCGCTACCAGCAGTGGATGTATGACTGGGAGACCCGGCTTACGTCGGTGGACAACAACCGCGTGGTGCGCCCGCTGGAGTGGGGTGTCGAGTGGGCACGGGATTGGCCGTGCCGCAACGGCTTTGCTCCCGGGCATACCCCCGGGAACGCCGATTCCGAAAAATTCCTGCGCGACTACAACCAGCGCATTATGGCGTCGAGCGACGAGTTTTATTCCTATGTCTCGCCTTCGGATTTTCGCCTGGAACGCCGTGAGGTCCAGGTTTTCAGCACGCGCGAAGTTCCAGATCCGAGGCTGGAGGCGAAAGTCCGGGGTACGCATGCCGATTTCCTCCGCTTCACTTCGCCGGTAAGCACGGCCCATCCGGAAAACAATCTGGTGAACGCCCGCTGGTTTCCGGCCCGCGGCAAGCGCGCGGTAGTGCTGCTGCCGCACTGGAATTCCGACGCCCTGGCTTATACCGGACTCTGCCGGGTGCTGAATTTGATGGGCATCGCGGTGCTGCGCCTGAGCATGCCGTATCACGACATTCGCATGCCCGCGGACACCCACCGCGCCGACTACGCCGTCTCCGCCAACATCGGCCGTACGCTCGATGCCTGTCGCCAGGCCGTGGTGGATGTGCGCTGTTGTCTTGACTGGCTGGAGCACCGAGGATATAGCCGCCTGGGCATCCTGGGCACCAGCCTGGGGTCCTGCTATTCCTTTCTCGCAGCGGCGCATGATCCGCGCATCCGTGTGGCCGCTTTCAATCACGCCTCCACCAATGTCGCCGATGTAGTCTGGCACGGACAATCCACCCGCCATATTCGCGAGGGTCTCGAACCGCAAATCGATCTCGATCGGCTGCGCGCGTTGTGGAGCGGCATCAGCCCGATTTCGTACTTTGAGCAGTTTGCCCGCTGGCCCAAGAAGTCGCTCATCATTTATGCGAAGTACGACATGACGTTCTTGCCCGAACTCTCCCGCGATGCGGTGGCGGAGTTTGAACGCTACGGCCTGGACCACAAAGTCGTGGTGCTTCCCTGCGGCCACTACACCACCGGCGAAACACCGTACAAATATATGGATGGCTGGCAACTGGTTTCGTTTTTGCGGACCGCGTTTGAAAGCTAGCTTTTAGCTCTTAGCGATTAGCCCTTAGCGTGTCATCCTGAGCGCAGCTTCTGGTTCGCCTCGCGAACCAGAAGTGGAGTCGAAGGATCCCTATGAGCTCATCACTGCTGACTTTTTGATACGCTTTGGACTCCTGACGACGTTCGCGGAACAATAGGGGTCTTTCGACTCCGAGACTGCTTCGCGAACGCGAAGCAATCACTGCGCTCAGGATGACACCGCTGTTATCGCTTAGCCGTCAGCTCTTCGCGCGTGCCCCGCTCAGTCACCCTTCACGTTAGCCCCGAGGTGCTGTGGCTGGAGCTAAGAGCTAAAGGCTAAGAGCTAAGTTAGAATGTTCGCAGCCCGCAGAAACGGAACTAATCATGAAAACTGACCGCATGTCGCTCCCGCTCAACGAGGCCGATCCGCAAGTGGCCGCCGCCATCGACAACGAGGTTCGGCGCCAGCACGAGGGCCTGGAACTGATCGCTTCCGAGAACTTTGTCAGCGAAGCTGTGCTCGAGGCCATGGGCTCGGTATTTACCAACAAGTACGCCGAGGGCTACCCGGGCAAGCGCTACTACGGCGGCTGCGAGTTCGCCGACGCGGTGGAAGAGCTGGCGCGGGACCGGGCGAAGAAACTTTTTGGCGCGGAACACGCCAACGTGCAGCCCCACGCCGGGTCCCAGGCCAACATGGAAGCTTACGCGGCGGTGCTGCAACCTGGCGATACCATCCTCGGACTGAACCTGGCCCACGGCGGGCACCTTACCCACGGCCATCATCTGAATTTTTCCGGCAAAACCTATCGCATCGTTCCTTATGGAGTCACCAAGGAAACCGAAACCATCGATTACGACGATCTGGAGAAGCTGGCCGAAAAAGAGCGGCCGAAACTGATTATCGGCGGGGGCAGCGCCTATCCTCGAATCATCGACTTCGCGCGGATGCGGCAGATTGCCGACAAGGTGGGCGCGCTCTACCTCGTCGACATGGCCCATTTTGCCGGACTGGTGGCGGGTGGCGTGCATCCCTCGCCGGTGCCGCACGCGCATATCGTCACTACCACCACGCACAAGACGCTGCGTGGACCGCGGGCCGGGATGATCCTGAGCAAGCAGGAATTTGCCGCTGCCATCGACAAAGTTGTGTTTCCCGGAATGCAAGGCGGCCCCCTGGTCCACATCATCGCGGCCAAAGCGGTCAGTTTCCAGGAAGCGATGCAGCCGGAATTCCGGGAATATGCGCGGCAGATCGTAGCCAACGCCAAAGTGCTGGCCGAAACGCTTGCCGCCGAGGGCTTTCGCATTATTTCAGGAGGCACCGACACTCACCTCATGCTGGTCGATGTGTTCTCCCAAGGGATCCTCGGCAGCGAGGCGGAGAAAGCCCTGGGCGAAGCCGCCATCACGGTCAATAAGAATGCCATTCCATTCGACGCCAATCCGCCGATGAAGCCGAGCGGCATTCGCATCGGCACTCCCGCGCTGACCACCCGCGGCATGAAAGAAGAACAGATGAAGCAGGTGGGACGCTGGATCTCGGAGGCCCTGCATCATCGGACAGAAGCGCCGGTGCTCAGCAAGATCCGCAACCAGGTGTCGAGTCTGGCGGAGGCGTTCCCGCTGTATCCCGAGCGGCGAGCGCGGGCCCAGGTCGAAGTGCGGGCCTAGAGGATGGGGACGCCCGTCCGCCATTCGCATTCGCTGGCCGAACCTTGTTCTCTGTGGTTAAATCTCCCCGTGAGAGTCGCCATCGACATCCGGCGGATGACTGAGTTCGGTGTGGGCACATACACCCGCAACATCGTGCGGGCACTGGGCCGACTGGATAGCGAGAGCAAATATTATTTGATCGGCCCGCCGGAGAAAGTGGCGGAAATCGGTCCGCTTCCGCCCAATTTCCACACCGTACCCTTGCTGGGAAGCGACGCCACGATCAAGAACTATTTTGATTATCGCGCCATCCTCAAGCGCTTGCATTGCGACCTGGTGCATATCCCGCACCTTTTCTGGCTGCCGCGAAATCTGCCTTGTCCTTACGTGATGACCGTGCATGATGTGCTGGATCACATGTACCGTGCCCGCGACCAGTCGGGATTGAAGCGCTCTTTGCATTTTTACCTGACCCACCGGGCGCTGAAGGGCGCAGCACGACTTTTTGCCGTCTCCAAGTTCACCCAGAGCGAAGTGGAGAAGCTGTTTGCCATTCCTGCCGCCCGCATCGAGGTGGTGTACAACGCGATTGACGAACGTTTCCTGCGCGGCCATGCCAGCGAGGCCGACCAGCAACTCCTGGCTGAACGCTATTTGGTCAACCAGCCTTTCCTGCTCTACACCGGCCGGATCAGTCCGCATAAGAACGTGGTTCGGATCATCGAGGCCTTTTCGGCGCTGAAAGCGGAACTGGAGAAGGAAGGGCTGTTTCCTGGCCTGAAGCTGATCATCATCGGGGACGAACTGTCCAAACATCCCGATCTGCGCCGCACCGTGATTCGCAGCCGGATGCAGAATGAGGTGCGCTTCATGGGATTCGTGCCCATCGAAGTGTTGCGCATTTTTTACGACGCGGCGAAAATCTTCATATTTCCGTCGCTCTATGAGGGATTCGGGTTGCCACCACTGGAAGCCATGGCGCACGGCACCCCGGTGGTGACGTCAAATACGTCCTCGCTGCCCGAGGTCGTGGGCAACGCCGCTGTGCTGGTGAATCCGGAGAATGTCTTTGAGATCATGCGCGCCCTGCATCGTGTGCTGGTCGATCAGTTGTTGCGCGACAAGCTCAAGGCGAGGGGCTACGAGCAGGCCAAGAGGTTTTCCTGGGACGCCGCCGCGCAGCAGATTCTCCGCGTGTACCACGAAGTGACCGAAAAGCCGCCGCCTGTCCGCCCGCAACTGACGGACGACCCCAACGTCATCTCCAGCGCGGCGCGCCCCTAGTCTGGCTCAGGCGTTCTTGAGCAGCGGCTGTCCAGGGGAATTCAACCCCTGCCGATGCAGTTTGGCCGTAATTCGGGTGCGGTCCGCTTCAGTAGATGCGGAGTTGAGGCGTTTTCTCAGTTTGGCAATTTTTTCACTGCGTGTACGGCGGCGGCGAATTTCGGGCCGGCGGCTGGGTGCGGACATGGACACACTCCTGATGATGGCTTGAATGCAGATTTGTGGCAGACGGACCTTACACCAAACTTAGCCCGGCTGTCTGTAGAAATTATAGTCGCCTTGGGCGGCAACTCGCGCACATCATTCGAGTGCCTTCGGAAGTCAGCGCGACTTGCGGGCAGGATGTATGGCGTCGGACCGCCGCACTAAGCAACCGCGGACGATGCCGCCGCGGGGCGCGGCGCTTGCGGCTTGGCGCCCATGATCAGCAACCAGAACATGAATGCAATCTCCCCGAAGATGGCAGGCTGACAGAAGTTATACACCTTATCCTGATATTGCGGCAGCAGTATGCTCGTCAGGCTCAGGATCACCCATGCGGCGCCGGCAAGAGCGAGCCAAACCCCCAGGAACCGAGGCAGGAATCGCGACGTGTACACCAGAAGGGCGAGGGGAAGGAGCCAAATTCCCCAGAATATTTCGGCGACGACAAATCCGCGGCCGTGCAGATTCAGGAAGAGCATTGCCAGAGCATCGCGCTGAGGCTTGTCGAATATGGACAGGAAATCAGCTCCGCGCACAAGCACGAGGGCAGCGAATGAGTTCAGCTCATTCAGAAATGCTATGGGGATCGAAACCACAATCAAGATCACCATCAGCGAGGCAAGCCGCCGGCTGACTCCCTTGAGCAAATCGTAGAGCGCCAACGCCACGAAGATAAAACCAGCCTGGCCAATGAGGTTGCCCGCGATGCCGAAGCGAAAGAGCGTCTCCGAGGCCGCAATGTTGCTGGCCGTCGCCGCTGCGTTTCCGTGGACGATCAGCTTGTCGGGGACATAGCCCATGGCGAAGAAACCGGCGATTGACGCGAGTACATACAGCAAGCCTGCCCATCTGCCGGGGTTCTTGGCGGAAATCACGGGTGTCCTCGTTTGCGAGAATCTGGTCTGAAATACGGCGGGGCCGGTCAAAAAGTTCCGCCGCACGGCGAAAACAAGACGATTGCCCCACGACATTCGCAGCCAGGAGGCGACCCGATTCTAGTCGTCCAACGGGCAATCCAGGAGTAATGCCTCCGATTGGCCCTCAGCAACTCCCTTGCCGTCATCCTGTTGGGATGGTGGGCAACACCCAATTGGAACGCGTGGCGTGTTCTTCGGCGGAACAACCCGCAAATTACAACGCGACAGATGTCCTCGTTTCAAGCGCGTTTGCGCGACCATCGAGAGCTCCGCTGTCCCGAATTTGCCCGCCCCGTGCGTACCGAAGACGACGGAATGTCGGTGCTGCTGCCAAGTGCGTCACACCTGCGTCACGACCGGCTCTATTAGCTTTTGAAGTGATTGAAAAACGTTTTTGTGGCAGCCGGACCTGTAAGCCGAATTCGCCGGGTCACGTTGCAGCCACGTAAGTTATTGAATAATAGACTGCGGGAACTGTCAATGATGTCAACTTTGTCAGTGTTGGCAGGTTTTGCGTCACACCGGCGTCACAATTCTGCCGGCCCGGAAATCTCTGCACACTGGAGCCCTCCCGCGTCGGCCTTACTCCACGCAGGCGCGAGTTCTTGGCACCCTAGTCCCGAATTCGGGACTCCGGAGT
>JBOGLD010000127.1:0-7130 GCA_050745885.1 Terriglobales bacterium | reverse complement strand
CGGCGGCAGCCCGCATCATACGCGGCCAGGATCTTCTCTGCTGCCTGGTCGGGACGGCTATGCAAATGCACGCCGATTTCCAGATAGTCGTACTTCGAATTCACCGCTGAAAACAGTTCGCGAATCTGCGCCGGCCCGGCCAGCCCCACCGTGTCCGCCAGAGAGATAGTACGCACTCCGAGGGATTCGAGCAGGTCGACGGCATCGACCACTTCGCCAATATTCCAGGGATCGCCGTAGGGATTGCCAAACGCCATCGAAATATAAACCACGATGTCGAGCCCGGCCGGCTCGGCCTGGTTTTTGATTTTCTCCAGTTCGTCGATCGCATCTTCCAAAGTCTGGCGCTGGTTATTCTGCAAAAAAGTCGGCGAGACGGAATAAGGGAAGCCCAGGGTCCGCACGGCCTGGGTAGCGATCGCCCGCTGTGCGCCCTTTTCGTTGACCACGATGCCGATAATTTCAACGTCATCGGGTGGATCCAGTTCCTTCAGCACTTCCTCCGAATCGGCCATCTGCGGAACTGCCTTCGGGGAAACAAACGAAACGGCGTCGATGTGCTTGAACCCAGCGCTGATCAGCGCCTTCAGATAGTCGGTTTTGAGGTAAGCGGGAATCTGCCCTTTCAGTCCCTGCCAGGCATCGCGCGGACACTCGACGAGTTTTACGGGGTTAGACATATTCACCACGGAGACACGGAGGCACGGAGATCAAAGAATTTTTCGGACAATTCCCCCTCTCGTGAGCACCGCGACGTTGAAATTCAGGATCAGGCCAACTCTTTTGCCGGTCATTTTCAAGTAAGTGAGCAGCGGGGCTTCATGGACGGGCAAAATGTGCTCAACGCATTTCAATTCCAGAATCAAAGAGTCCGCAACGACAAGATCAATGCGGTATCCGCAATCCAGTCCAACGCCCTTGTATCGAACCGGCAGCGCTACTTGCCGCACAAATGCTAATTCCCGGAGGTAAAGTTCATGGCAGAGGCACTCTTCGTAGGCTGACTCCATGAGACCGGGCCCAATCTCCCGGTGTACCTCGATCGCGGCACCGATCACCCTCTCCGTGAGGTCTTCATGAAGCAGTTTTCTCCGTGCCTCTGTGTCTCCGTGGTGAGGCATCATGTTTGCAGCACTCCCACTTTGAACTCGGGTACATCCGGGTTCAGCGCGGCGGCCTCGAGCGCTTGCGTGATGGCATCGCGCGTCTCCACCGGATCGATGATCTTGTCGATCCACAACCGGGCCGCGCCGTAACGCGGATCGGTCTGTTCGTCGTAGGTCTGCTTCACCGACTCGAACAGCTCCTTGCGTTCTTCGTCACTCAATTTTTTGCCGCTGCGTTCCAGTTGTTTGATCTTGATTTCCACCAGAGTACCGGCCGCGGAATCGCCGCTCATGACCGCGTAGCGGGCGGTCGGCCAGGCGAATACGAAGCGCGGATCGAATGCTTTGCCGCACATGGCATAGTGTCCCGCGCCGAACGAGCCCCCGACGATCACCGTAATCTTTGGAACTACCGAGTTGGACACTGCGTTCACCAACTTCGCTCCCGCTTTGATGATGCCGCTCCACTCCGCATCGCGTCCGACCATGAATCCGTTTACGTCGTGAAAGAAGACCAGGGGGACCAGGTTCTGATTGCAGTCCATGATGAAGCGGGCGGCTTTTTCAGCCGACTCGGTATAGATGACCCCGCCGAATTCCAGCCGTTTGTGGCCCTCGTGGTCGGTCTGCTGCGCGTGCAGCTTCTGATTGGCTACAATCCCAACCGCAAAGCCGCCAATGCGGGCGTAGCCGCAGAGGATGGTCTTGCCATATTCGGGCTTGTACTCGTCGAACCGGCTGCCATCCACAATGCGGGCCAGGATCTCCTTCGTGTCATAGGGACGCGCCGGCGAAGAATCGTAGATGCCATAAATTTCTTCCCCGGCCAGCGCGGGCGGCTGCGGCTTCCTGCGGTCCCAGGGCGATTGCCGGCGATATCCCCACTTCTCGATGATGGCGCGAATGCGGGTGAGGCATGCTTCGTCGTTGGGCTCGCGGAAATCCACAGTGCCGCTGATCGCCGAATGCATCGCGGCGCCGCCTAGTTCGTCGGCGGAAATTTTCTGTCCGATGGCGGCCTGCACCAGCGCCGGCCCGGCCAGGAAAAGTCCGCTGCCGTCGGTCATGAGCACGTGATCGCACATCACCGGCAGGTAGCCGCCACCGGCGACGCACATGCCCATGATGGCTGCGATCTGCGAAATCCCCATGGCCGACATCACTGCGTTGTTGCGGAACACTCGCCCGAAGTCGTCGGTGTCTGGAAAAACGTCTTCCTGCAGCGGCAGAAACACCCCCGCGGAGTCCACCAGGTAAACCGTCGGCACCCGGTTTTCGATAGAGATATTCTGGGCGCGAATCACTTTCTTCGCCGTCATAGGGAAGAACGCACCCGCCTTAACGGTAGCGTCGTTGGCAATGATCATCACCAGCCGGGTTTGGATGCGGGCCAGTCCCGTGATGACCCCAGCGGCCGCTGCTCCGCCCCATTCGTCATACATGCCGTGGGCCGCATAAGCGCCCAATTCGAAAAATGTTCCGGGATCGACCAACAGGTTGATGCGCTCGCGCGCTGTAAGGCGTCCCTTGTTGTGCTGGCTCTCGATCGCTTTGGGTCCGCCGCCCTCGCGGATTCTCTCCTCTTCGTTGCGCACCTGCGAAACCAGGTCAGCCAGGAATCGCATATTGGCCTCAAAGCGGGCCGAGGTGGGATCGATGTGCGATTCGAGTACAGTGGAGCTCGAGGGCGTTCCGGGATCAACGCGTTCGTTCATGAGTGGGGAATCTGAAAGAAGTTACGGTATAACAGCCGAGCGGGACGGCGCAAACCGCTGTCTTCGCCGCAGCGAAGCCGGGTGACCGAATTTTAGATTGAAGGTTCTCGATTTCAGATTTAAAACCGGACCACGGTGTGGCGCGGCATTGTCTAACTGCTCTTCTCCAGCCACCTCTCCAGCCGGCACCCGTCTTCCTCCAGCAGGAAAGTGCCGGTCCCGTAACACTCGCCAAAAATGCGATGCGACTCCGGATCGCGCGCCGCCCGCGTAATCCATTGCTTTCCTACCTGGTATTGGCTCGCGGTGAACCATTTCTGCGGCAGGACCTCGACCAGCGAGGCATTCGGGTAAACGATGTAGAGCGCAAAAGCCGGGTCGTCCGGGCCTCTGGCCGGATAACTGGTTGGGATGATCAATTCGTCCAGCGTTTGCAATTCGGCTGGCACTTCGATCTTGTGCGTACCGGCAGAGAGGCCGAGCGAGACTTCAAATTCGGCCAAGGGCGCCGTTGCCGAATAAATCCGCTCCGCCGAAGGCTTGAACCAGCCCGCAATCTCCGCCAGGTCAAAGGCTTTGAGCTGGTCGGGATCAAAGCAGGTGACTCGAATACTCCTGCCTTCAGGGCACCAGATTCCCAGATGTACCGGCGGCACGAAAAAAGGGCGGCAATACGTATTCAGCGCCAGGCGCGGCTTCCCGGGTTCCTGCTCCAGGCCCAGCGACACCAGGTAGCCCAGCGGTCCCTCACTGCCGTGATGGGTCCACAAGAAGCGCTGGCCGGAAACGGAATTGAACGCGGGGAAGGTCTTCCAGTACCAGGGCGTGGGCCCGACCGTGCGCTGGAGAAGATCCTTCAGGCGGGAGGTGCTGATTTCGGCCATCAACTGGCTGTGGGTACGCCACGGGGCTTAACGTTGGCCCGAATGAACTGGACGATGTCATCCATGGCCGTGCCCGGCTGGAAAATGGCAGCCACCCCGGCTTGTTTGAGATTCTCCACGTCCTGGTTGGGAATGATGCCGCCGACCACCACCAGCACATCATCCATCTTGTTCTGCTTGAGCAGGTCCATCACCCGGGGAACGATAGCGTTGTGCGCCCCGGATAGAATCGACAGGCCGATGACGTGAACATCTTCCTGAAGCGCGGCGTTCACAATCATCTCCGGCGTCTGTCGCAAGCCGGTATAAATAACCTCCATGCCGGCGTCGCGCAACGCGCGAGCAATCACTTTGGCTCCGCGATCATGCCCGTCCAGGCCGGGCTTGGCTACCAGCACGCGGATCTTCAGGTCTGCCACGCTTTCCATTTAACCACAGAGGTCGCGGAGGCGCACAATTACAGGATTGCGGGCTTGAGTGCAGATGTCAGATTGCAGATTACAGATGTCAGTTTTCAGGTGTCAGTTTTCAGATCTCAATTCTCAGATTTGCCGCTGTGCCTGAAAAATCTGCAATCTGCTTTCTACATGGTCTTTATGTCCAGGCTTCTCCACAAATACCAGCAGGCCACCGAGCGGTACGGTCCCCAAGATTTCGCGATCTTCGTCATCACCTCGGGCTTGGGCATCTTGCGCTTCTTGTAGTGCTTTTTGATCGCCATCTGGATGCCGTAATCGCCAGTGGGCAGGACGTTGGGGCGCTTCAAGGTGAACATCAGAAACATTTGTGCGGTCCACACACCTACGCCTTTGACCTGGGTGAGGTGCTTGATGACGTCGTCGTCACTCATGGCGGGGAGACGCGAGAAATCGAGTTCCCCGCGGGCGGCGCGTCCCGCCATGTCTTTCAGGTAGGACGATTTCTGCTTGGAGAGTCCCGCCGAGCGCAGCTGCGCGTCCGTCAGTTTGAGGATGCCCTCCGGCCCGACCGGTTCACCGGCCAGGGCGGCGAAGCGCTTGAAGATGGTCACCGCCGCTTTGCCATTCAGTTGCTGATAGACGATGGTTTCGGCCAGGCTGTGAAATTCCGGCGGGCTAAACTCCATCCGGCATGGTCCGACCTGCGCGATGATGGCGGCCAGCACCGGATCGGCCTTCTTCAGATAATTGGTGGCTTTGCGCATGCAGTAATTTGACGCGAACCGGGCCCGGGAAGATAGCGGCGACAGCTGGTGAAATCTCAGGAAAGATACTGCACAGTTTGCCTGATCAACTCCGCGGTCCCGCGGTAGGGATCGCCGGCATCGTCCCACTCCATGGAACAATAGCCTTTATAGTCGTGCCGCTTCATGACACCGAATGTCTTCGCCATATCCACGTGCACCGTGATGCCCTTGCTGTTGGTTTCGGAAGACTTCACGTGCGAAATGCAGTAGGCCTTTCCGAACATGGCATCGATTCCGCGATAGGCGTAGTCAGGGTCCCGGGCGGCCAGGGTGTTGCCAAAGTCCGGCAATGTGTGCAGCCAGGGGCTATTGACCTTCTCGACCAGCGCCACCAGGAAGAACGGGTCTTCGCTTACTGGATTGTCATTCTCGAGCGTGACCACGATATTCTTCGTCGAGGCGTACTCGGCGACTCGGGCCAGGCTTTCCGCAGTGCGAGCCAGCTCCGGTTGGGAGTCTTTCGCACGGGGAAGATTGGTGCGAATGCTGGGCGAGCCGATGGCGGCGGCGTTATCCACCCACTTCTTGCTGAACGCGATGGCCTGCTCGCGCTCGGACCGGTCCGTCGCGTAAGGGCTATGCTCGCCATCCACCGCGATGTTCACTACGGCCCCTCCGGCTTTCTCGACCGCCGCCCGAAATTCCGCCAGATACTTCGGATCCGTGGAAGGAAAGTGTCCGGTCCAGGGTTCGATCTTGTTGATCTGGAACTTCTCGATTACGTGGGCGGCGAATTCCTTCAGGTCGATGGGCTTCGCGGATTTGCTCTCCTCTCCGGCGATGAACTCGCGAAAGGGATAGGAGGCGATGGCGATGCGCTGCCGAGGCTGCGTAGGAAACTGCAGGTTAGGAGCAGAGCTGGCATGGGCCAGGGCGGGGGCCAGCCAGATTCCGGTTGCGGCAGTCGAGCATTGCCGTAAAAAGCGTCTTCGCGTAAGCGGGAGCAAGCTGGTCAGTCTAGCACGGTTGCGCTCCGGGTTTGCGCTAGCTTCTGGCACGCGGGGGAGGGCACCCGCGCCACACCAAACCTCTCTGCGTTTACTATTGAGTCTTCAAGAAAGGATTTCATGATCACCATCGTTTCCGGCCTGCCCCGTTCCGGCACTTCGCTGATGATGCAGATGCTGGCCGCGGGCGGCATGCCTATCCTCTCCGATGGAGAGCGCCGGGCTGACGTTGACAACCCGCGAGGCTACCTGGAGTGGGAACGCATCAAGCAATTGCCGAAAGATCCTGCCTGCATCGCCGAAGCGGAAGGCAAGGCGGTAAAAGTGATCTCTCAACTTCTGCTTGCTCTTCCTGCACATCATGAATACCGGGTCATCTTTATGCAGCGGCCCTTGCCTGAAGTGATGGCGTCACAGGACGAGATGCTGCGCCGGCGGGGGAATTTCAATCCCGGGGAAGACAATTCCGTGGTGACACGAGCCTTCCAGGACCACCTGTCCGACATTTACGCCTGGCTCAACGGCAAAGCACACGTGAAGGTGAGCCGGCTGCAATATCACGCTGTCTTACGTGAGCCCAGGCAAACGGCAGAGACGATTGCAGCGTTCCTGGAGGTCCCCCTGGACGTCGAGGCCATGGCAAAACAGGTAGATGGAACTCTGTACCGGCAGCGGCGCAAATAGCTGTTCGTGCCTATGTGGCGTGTGACGGTGTGGCCAGTGACGGTGTGGCCGCGACTCGCCCGCGACCTCAGGGCTTGCCCGCCGGAAGCTGAAAACCGATCTTGCGCTTTGACGGCCCCTCCGGAACCATCAGCTCCTTGATGGCCTCGATGATGTCCTGAATTGAGGCGTCGTGGGTTTCGAGGCGGCGATCCAACTCGTTGATTTTAGCGGCGAGCTGGCGGTTCCTGGTCACCAGTTGCCGCATGCGCACGAAAGCGCGGACCACGAAAACACTCATCTCGACGGCCCGCTCGGAGTTCAGCACAGTTGCGGCCATGATCGCGCCGTGCTCGGTGAAGGCGTAGGGAGGGTAGCGGCGCCCGCCACGGCCTTTCTTTGAGGTCGCATTTTGCGACCTCAAAGATTCGTTCTCTTTGGCCGTAAGCCTAAACATGAAATCCGTTGGGAATCGCTCGAGGTTACGCATTACCTGTTCATTCAAGCGTTTCACGGTGACACCGTAAAGCACAGCCAGGTCGCTGTCGAGAATGACCCTCTGATGGCGGAGGATCAGGATTCGCGATTCC
>JBOGLD010000126.1:0-9509 GCA_050745885.1 Terriglobales bacterium | reverse complement strand
TTACGACCAGGCTGGAGAATCACTACAAGGACATGCAGGACTTCGAGTTCACCATCCAGGACCGTAAGCTCTACATGTTGCAAACCCGAAACGGCAAACGCGCCGGCCTGGCCGCGGTGCGAATCGCTATTGAGATGGTGGAAGAGGGCCTGATCACGAAAGGCGAGGCCATCTTTCGTCCCGAACCCGATCAGCTGGTGTACTTCGTGGTCCCACGATTGGACGAAAAGGACGTGAAAATCGAAAACGTGCTGGCCAAGGGTTTGCCCGCCTCTCCGGGAGGCGCGGTCGGCCAAATCGCCTTTACGGCGGAAGATGCCGTCAAAATGGCAGGTCACGGCAACGAGAAGAACCCGGTCATTCTGGTGCGCGCGGAAACTTCGCCGGAAGACATTGAAGGGATGGTATCAGCGGTTGGCATTCTGACCTCTCGTGGCGGTATGACCAGCCATGCGGCGGTAGTGACGCGGGGCATGGGCAAGTCCTGCGTCGCAGGTGCGCAGGACATTGTTGTGGATGAGAAAAAGCGGGAGATACGGGTAAAGGGCCAGGTGTTCAGGGAGGGGGACTGGATTTCGCTCGACGGATCTACCGGGCGCGTGATCAAGGGCAAGGTTAAAACCGTTCCGCCCGATCCCAAAGACCTGACTTTGCTCGATAAGTTCATGAGTTGGTCGGAACCTTTCCGCACCATGAAAGTCCGGGCCAACGCGGACGTTCCGCGCGATGCGATCAATGCGCGGAAATACGGGGCCGAGGGCATCGGCCTGTGCCGCACCGAGCATATGTTCTTTGGCGAAGAGAAGATCGCGCATATGCGCGCCATGATTCTTGCCGAGAGCGAGAAGGAACGTCGGGCGGCGCTGAAGAAATTGCTGCCCATGCAGCGCAAGGACTTTGACGGCGTCTTCCGTGCGATGAATGGGTTCCAGGTAACCATCCGCACTCTGGACCCGCCGCTGCATGAGTTCCTGCCGCCGCGCGAAGAACTCATGGTGAATATTGCCACCCTTTCGCACATGGACGCGAAGCACAAAAAGTCGCTGGTGGCCAAATACCACGACTACGGGGTGAAAGCGGCCGGCGATCTGAAGAAGGTCCTGCCCGATCTTCTCAAGCGGGTGGAACAGCTGCATGAAGTCAATCCCATGCTCGGACATCGCGGTTGCCGTCTGGGCATCACCTATCCTGAGATCACCGAGATGCAGGCCCGTGCCATCTTTGAAGCCGCGGTCGCGGTCGCAAAAGATAGGATCAAAGTTTATCCCGAAGTAATGATCCCGCTGACCGCCACCGTGAACGAAATGGCAGACCAGGCCGCGATCGTCAACCGCGTGGCGAAGGAAGTTTTCAAGGAAAAGGGACGTTCCGTGGAATACATCGTCGGTACCATGATCGAGTTGCCGCGCGCCGCGCTGATCGCCGGCGAGATTGCCAGGGAAGCGCAGTTCTTCTCCTTCGGCACCAACGATCTTACGCAGACCACCTGGGGCTTCTCGCGAGACGACGTCAACAAAATCCTGCCTACCTATCTTGAAAAGGGAATTATCAAGCAGGACCCGTTTGCCGTCCTCGACCGTGAGGGCGTCGGCCAGTTAGTCAAGATGGCCACCGAACGAGGCCGGAAAACCCGGCCGGATCTCAAAGTCGGTATCTGCGGCGAACACGGCGGAGAGCCTTCGTCGGTCGAGTTCTGTCACCAAACGGGATTGAATTATGTTTCCTGCTCGCCCTTCCGGGTCCTGACGGCCCGCCTGGCGGCGGCGCAAGCGGCGGCTAGCGATAAGTTGAAAGTCGAGGGCGGAAGAACAAAATGATTCCTTGCCACACAGGTCCAGCAGGGAAGCAGGAATCTCCTTTCGGTACCTCGGGGTACTCCGTGTCCTCTGTGGTTTAAGTGTTACTGCACTTTCTGCAGCCGGGCAATCAGCCTTTGCGCGAAGTTCTGTTCCGATTCCGACCACAGCAAGCGTGCGTTGGCGCCGGAATTCTTTTCAACTTTGCCGGTGAACTCCACCAGCTTTTGCACGTTGGCGCGCACTCTCGCCGCAGCCTCGACGGTCAGGGCAACATCTTCCTGCAGAAAGGGCGAGTCGAGGCCGAGATCCACTTCGATGTGGCCTTCTTGCTGGTAGACTCCTTCATCAAATTCGACGCCATGGACCAAAAACTTCACCGGAGAAGGACGCGGCGTCCACTCTCCATCTTCAGCAACCACCCATAGATCCCAAAAGCCTTCAAACATGTAAGCATAGTCTTCATGCAACAGGTCGGACGCGATGAGTACCGCCTCTTCCGGAGAAACTCCCGGCCGAAAGCGCCGTTCAAGAATGGTCGGTTCATTCCAGGAAACGGGATGGAGGGCCAAATAGGTAATCCCGGGCTGCGCCACGGAAAACGAAAATTGGCGCATCACGGCCAGGGCGTGAGGCAACATGTCGTCCACTTCAAAGGTGGAAAACCAAAGACTCAGGTAGAGAGGATCGGGCATACGAAATTCGCGGCACCTCTGCCGCCAATTATTCTAATGCAGGACGTTGGCAGTTCGCTCCCCTACAACGCTGGCCGCGGCAAAATGACTTTCACCCTGCAGCCCCGCTCATCAGGCCGGCTCGTCAGTTCGAGAGAACCGCCGTGCGCTTCCGCAATCTGACGGGAAAGGACCAGTCCGATGCCGCTGCCGGAGGGCTTGGTTGTGTAGAAGGGAACAAACGCGTTGCTGGGATTCAGCAGACCCGGGCCGTTGTCTTCAATGGTCAACTCCGCGGCTTTTTCGAGCAGCTTCCAACTGATGACCACGGCCGGGTGGAACTGGTTCTTCGGAGGGGAACCGGCTTCGTTTGGGCTTTTTGCAGCGGGCGAGCCTGCCAGCACGGCTTCCGCCGCGTTGCGCACCAGATTAATGAGCATCTGCTCTAGTTGATCCGGATCCGCCATCACAGTTACCTCGGGTCCCGGAATCACCTTGACTTCGATTCGGGTTTCCAGTCCAGCCACGCGTTTCACCAAGGGCGACAGGATTGATTTTTTGAGAATGGGCGGCGGCATTTGCGCCAGTTGCCGATAGGCTTGCAGGAAGCGGTTCAGCGATGCGGCCCGAGCTTCGATGATGCCCAGTCCGCGTTCGAAGTCCTCACGCTCCTCGGCCGCCAGAGTCGTTCCGAGGAGACGCGCCTGCAGGCTTCCCGCGATTGACTTGATTGGCGCCAACGAGTTATTCAGCTCATGACCCATCACCCGAATCAATCGCTGCCAGGCGATGCGCTCTTCTTCGCGCAGGGCACGGCTCACGTCGGAGAGCACGACCAGAGTGTGCGGCACTCCTCGCTGCCGGAACGAGCTTCGGCGCACAAACCAGCGCGCGTCGCTATTGAAATGCAGGGGCACCACGGATGCGTTCTCGGCGGAAAGACATGGTTTCAGGCCCAGTTCTGCGGCCGTCCTGCCAAGAAGTCTGGGAGAAGCCTGGTGCAGGAGCCTTTCGCCGGCGGTGTTTACCAGCCGTAGCGCTTCGCCGGGATCGAAGGCAAAGAGCGGAATGTCCACTTCTTCGACCACACGCTGCAGCAGGGCAGTGGCTTCAATGGCTCCGATACGATGCTCCGCCAGCAGATCGGCGAGCATGTTGACTTCAAGGGACAGCTCTCCCAGAGCGTCCTCGGGAACCGCCATGCGCGCGCGAAAGGAATAGTCTTCTTCCCGCAGAGCGCCGACCACATTGGCCAGGGTCTGCAGGGGACGAATAATCTGATCGTGAAGAGCGGCAACAATCAATGCGCAGATGACGAGCTCGACGAAAAGAAGGGCCAGCTTTGACTCGAGACCCCAGTCCTGCAGCCAGATCAGGACGCCGCTGGTCACCAGTCCGGGAACGGCCAGCCACAACGAGGAACGAATAATCCGGCGCTCGAAAGGAGCTCGGCGCGATTTCCTGCGTTTGAGCGCTTCCGCCTCGCGCGGGCTAAAGCCCATACTTTTCCATTCGACGGTACAGCGCGCCGCGGCTCAGACCCAGGGCTTCGGCAGCCTGGCTTACATTGCCCTGGAAGCGCTGCAGCGCCTTCCGGATGAGAATTGTCTCCACCGATTCGAGGCTTAGTTCCTCCAGGTTCTGCGCCTGCGACCGCTGCAGTCCCAATCCGAGGTCGCCGGGCTGGATTTGCTCGCTGCGGCACATGAGGACAGCCCGCTCCAGCGTGTGCTCCAACTCGCGAACGTTGCCAGGCCAGGAGTATTGCATCAGGGATTGCAGTGCCGACGGATCCAGCCCTCGTATCGCGCGACGGTAGCGGGAGGCGTAATGCGACAGGAAGTGCAGGGCAAGAACCGGAATGTCCTCGCGACGTTCGCGCAGAGCCGGCAAATGGATCTCAACCGTATTAAGACGGAAGAGCAAGTCCTCGCGGAACTGGCCGGCCTGACACGCGGCTTGAAGATCGGAATTCGTAGCGGAGACGAGGCGCACATCAATCCGCTTGGAGCGTGACGATCCCACACGCTCGATTTCGCCCGATTCCAGCACGCGCAGTAGCTTGGATTGCTGGCGCATGGGCACGTTGCCAATCTCATCGAGAAAAAGCGTGCCGCCATCGGCCAACTCGAAGCGGCCAATGCGGTCCGTGCGGGCATCGGTGAACGCGCCCTTGACGTGGCCAAAGAGTTCACTCTCAAAAACGCCTTCGGCCAGGCCGCCGGTATTCACGGCGACCATCTGACGCGAAGCCCGCAGCGACAGGACATGAATCGTCCGCGCCACTATTTCCTTGCCCGTCCCATGCTCGCCGCTGATCAGAACATTCGCGTCGGACGGAGAGAAGCGAGTGATGGCTTCGAGTACCGGGACCATCGACGGCGCCGTGGCAATGAACTCGGGCCGGCCTTCAACACGCAGCAGCCGATTTTCCGCGGCCAGCCGTTCCGCTCGTTGCAACGCGCGATGGAGTTCGACCTGGGTCCGCAGAATAGCGAGCAGGCGCTCGTTCTCCCATGGCTTTTGAACAAAATCCCGCGCCCCCCGGCGCATCGCTTCAACCGCCAGGTCCACATTGCCCCATGCGGTCATGACAATCACCGGGAGCGTGCTGTCGATCGCGACAATATCCGAAAGCAGATCCAGGCCCTCCCCGCCGGAGGTGGTGTCGCGCGTGTAATTCAGATCGATCAGCACGGCGTCGTAGGAAGAGCTGGCGAGGGCCTCGCGCGCGAGTTCGGGAGAACGGACGCCATCAACCGCGTAGCCCTGCGGCTTTAGCAGGAGCTCAATGGCTTCGAGGATGTGTTGCTGGTCGTCGGCCGCCAGAATGCGAGGAAATTTGGATGCGCTTTGCGCCAACCCGGCGGAAAGCCCAATCTCCCCGGTCTTGGTTGAGCTCGGCATGTGCTAAGGGCTGGGATTGGAGATAGTGCCGTTTACCGCGTCCTGCACCCTGATTCCATTATGTTCCAAAGTCGTGCCGGTTGCACGATCCAGCTCAACTTTCGCCTTTTCGTAGATCGTCATGGCGGTGACCATGTCCAGTTCGGCGATGGAGAGGTCGCGCTGGGCGGTCATGGTCTGGAAAGTCGATCCCGCCCCGAGCGTCTGTTCCTTCTGCATGATCTCGAACGTACGCTGGGCCAGGTCCCGCGCCTTTCGCGCCGCTCCGACCCGCGCTCCGCTCTGCTCCAGCGCATATTGCGCGTTCCGTACTTCGATGCGGATTTGCTTTCTCAATTGCTCCCGGCGCAACTCGGCTTGCCGATATTCCAGCTCGGAGCGGTACTGGTCCGCCTTGGCCACACGGTTTCGCAAGGGGATGTTGAGATTCAGTCCGATGTAATAGTCAGGCGAGGAATTGTTGAAAGCGTTCTGCAGGGCCCCCGAGTAGTCCGTGGGTACGTTCGAAGAATTCGGAGTGGGAAGGTTGTAGATCGGATTCAGCGGCCCGGCCAGCCCCGATCCTCCATAGAAGCCAACCAGCGCCAGCGACGGTAACAATGCATTGCGCGCCGCTTTCCCGCTGATTTGCCGGTTCACCAGGTCAACATCAGACTCGGCAAGTTCCGGACGCCCCCGCAATGCCTGGGCGATCAGGTCCTGGACCGCTTCCGTGGCCTGCGTTTCGACTGTCTCGAAGTGGTCGACAGGGACGACCGGCACGGATTCAAGCACAGGGTCATCAAGGCTCCTGGTGAGTGCGTTCTTGATCAGCAACTCCTGAAGTTGCAGGCTGGTTCGCGCCACGGTCAGGTCCTGATCGCGCTTGGATACTTCAGCCTCGGCGCGCATCACGTCCATGGCAGGAACGCTCTCAAGGTGGAGTTGCTTCCTGGCATTGTCCAGTGACTGCTGGGCAAACTCCAGCGACTGCTCGTTGACCCGCGCCTGCTCATACGCGTTGACCAGGTCCCAGTAAATATTCTTGATCTGGGTGATGGTCGCGGTCACCTGATCTTTAAACGCGATGTCAGAGATTTTCTTGTTGTTCTTGGCGATGGTCAGATAGCGCAGGTTGGGCCCGAAGCCGAATCCCGCCAGCAGCTGCTGCTGGAAGGAGAAGCGGTACATCGAATTCAGCACAGGCGACAGATTGAAGAACGGACTGTTGGTGGTCTGGCGGCTGTTGTTGAATTCCACGGTAAAACTGGTGCCCGTCGGAAAAGACTGCGAATAAGTAACGCTGGCTTGTCCGGTGTTCGATTGCAGCGATGGCACACCGTAGATCTGCTGATTGGCCAGAGGAGTGGTTTGGTGCTCAGCGCCGATCGAAGCAACGATCGAAGGATCATACGAAGAAACCGGAGTGCCCGCGCCCAGGGTGGATTGCACCAATCCGGACGCGCCCGCGCCCGCTCCGCCTGCGCCGCCGGTTGTGCCACCTGCGCCCGCTCCGGGAGCTCCAGTGCCGAAGCCGCCAACCCCGCCGCCAGGTGTCCCCTGCACCACGCCGGCATTCACACCGCGAAAAATTCCGCCGGCGCGAGTGCGCAGTATGTCCATGTTGGCGATGGGCAGATTGTAGCGGGCGATAGCCAGGTCCAGATTGTTCTCCAGTGCCAGCCGGATGGCATCCTTGAGAGACAAATACAGCTTGCCGTCACGGATCAACTGATCGAGCAGGGGAGAATTGGTGAGGTCGGGAGCAGGAACCCGGTCCGCCGAATACGCACTCAGAGGATTGCGCGATGCCGGCATGTCATAGCCCACGGACGCGTTTGTCTGTCCCGAAGCCGCCGCAGTCAGTACGACCAGGAGCCATGCCACACGTCGGGCCAGAAAGTTGGGCCGGGGAGCCAGGTCCTTCATTGCTTCACCGCCTCATAGGGCTGCAAATCCGGGTTGGCCGTGTCGCTTACCATCCAGCCATCGCGCAACTGGATGGTGCGAGAGCCATAGGCCGCATTGGCTTCTGAGTGGGTCACTTGAACAATGGTTGTTCCCTGCTGGTTGAGCTCGCGAAAGAGTTCCATGATTTCCTTGGCCTGTGAGGAGTGCAAGTTTCCCGTGGGCTCGTCGGCCAACAGGAGCGCGGGCTTGTGGATGACCGCGCGGGCGACACCTACCAACTGCTGCTGCCCGCCGGAGAGCTGGCTGGGAAACAAATCCTTCTTGGCGACGATTTGAAACCGGTCCAGCGTGTCGGCCACCATGCTCTGGCGCTGCCCGCTTGGGACATCTTTATAGGAAAGCGGCAGGTCGATGTTCTCGCGCACGGTCAGATCATCGAGCAGGTGATAGCTCTGAAACACCATGCCGATATTCCGCTTGGCCACCTCGCCACGCTGTTTGCGTTTCATCTCATGTACGGCCTGCTCGCGAAACCAGTATTCGCCCGCCCACTGGTCGTCGAGTAAGGCAAGCACATTTAGCAGGGAAGACTTCCCCGCTCCGGATGGCCCCATGAACGTGATGAACTCGCCTTCGTGAATCTCCAGATGAATGCGCCGCAAGACCCAGGTTTGTCCGGCTGCCGTTTTATAGCTGCGTTCGATATTTTTTAGTTGGATCATTTGTATTCCCGATAAAGAATTTGTTCGCTCACTCGTAGCGCAACGCCACGATGGGATCGACCGCAGTCGCCCGGCGGGCTGGATGTAGCACGCGACCAAGGCAACGGCTGACAGCAGGATCGCAACCACCGCGTATGTCGCCGGATCGGCAGCGCTCACACCCATCAACAACTTGCCCATCGCACGAGTCAGGACCAACGCGACAACCACGCCCACCCCAACCCCTGCAATTACCAACCGCAACCCCTGCGAGGTTGCGATCCGCCCCGAAACGGCGCTGCCAACAGCCAAAGCTGCGCGCAGCTGGCGGGCCGCGTAGCGGGCGTCTTGAAAAAATCCGCTCATGCATGCACGTCCGCCATCAGCTTCTTCAATTCTTCTTCCGCTACAATTTTCCCGTCGAACAAATGCACTTCGCGTTCGGCGTGCTTAGCGAAACGCGGATCGTGCGTGACCATGCAGATGGTTGCGCCCTCGCGGTGCAGGTTTTGGAGCAACTCCATGACGGCTTCGCCATTACGCGAATCCAGATTTCCCGTGGGCTCATCGGCCAGTAGAATGGAAGGCTTGCCGCCCAGCGCGCGCGCCACGGCCACGCGCTGCTGCTGGCCGCCGGAGAGTTGCGAGGGATAATGCCGCACCCGGTGCGCCATGCCTACGCGCTCCAGCGCTTCCATGACGCGCTTCTTGCGCTCGACCGCGGGCATCCTCTGCCGGTAGGTCAGGGGCAACTCGACGTTTTCGTAAACCGTGAGGTCGCCAATCAGATTGAAACTCTGGAAAATGAACCCGATCTCCTGATTGCGAATGCGCGAGCGCTCCGCAAAGCCCAGGTTCTCCACGGGCTGGCTGTTCAGTTGGTAGCGCCCGCCGGTCGGAGTATCCAGCAGGCCGATGATGGACAGCAGGGTTGACTTGCCGCATCCCGAAGGACCCGACATGGCTACGTACTCTCCCTTGCGGATCGCCAGGTGCACGCCGGAAAGCGCATGCGTTTCAATTTCGTCGGTGTAAAACACTTTGGTGAGATCTTCAATCTGGATTAGCGCTTGTCCTGCTTCGGTCATGGCGTGTGCCTCAATCGGTTGTCTGGTCGAACTGGCTTTGGGTCGAGCCTGTGTTTAGTCGATTCTGTCTTAGTCGAGCCTGATGCGGTCGGCGTTATCGAAGCGCGACATGTCGGAAAGGATTACCGTGTCGCCCTCGTGCAGCCCTTCAATAATCTGGATTGAATTTACGGACGCGCGCCCTACTTTGACCGGAACCCGGACCGCGCCTTGACCATCCCTATCCAGTTTGAACAGGCTGATGGTGCTGTTTTCCTGTCCGAAGGCGGGACGTCCGACGTAAAGCACGTTCTCCAACCGTTCCAGATCGATGGTGCCGTCGACGCTCAGATCGGGACGCGCGCCCTTGGGAAGGTCGCCGGTAAGCTGCACGTCAACCGTCACCGTCCAGTTCTGTACGGCCGGATCGACCCGCATCACCGTCCCGGAAACTGTGCCGTTGTGGGTATCGAC
>JBOGLD010000125.1:0-4048 GCA_050745885.1 Terriglobales bacterium | reverse complement strand
TGGTTCATCGTGGACTACCTGTTCGAAGTTCATCACTACAAACTGCTGCGACCTGGGATGGCCAGGAACCTGCATCGCGTCGACGAAAGATTGTTCCAGGGCGAGGTGCTGGGGAAAGCGCAGAAATCCGGCTGAAGATTCCTCGCGAGCCGGCGAACCCGCCAGAAGGCTTATTTATGAATATGAAGAAGAGCTAAGGTTCAGGACATACGTCCTTACCAACTTCAGACCCGCGGGTAGACCGGCAGATGAAAAGACGCCATCACCGCATCTGAGCGACGACGGCAACGTCGAGCTTGGAATAGTATTTCTTCACATCGCCGGCCCCATACTTGGTGCGGAATTTTTCGACCACCGACGAAACGCCCGTTTTTTCAGTGATAGGAGCGGCCTGAAATTCGGCCTCTGCGCCGCGTGCGTCGATCCGAATTGAAGGGTGTTTGAGCACGTTTTTATACCACTGTGTGTCCGAGCCCCGCACCGGCAGGAGGTAAACCTTATCATCCCCCAATACGAACCAGACCGGCTGGGAGATGGTGCGTCCTGATTTTCTGCCGGTCACGCTGAGGTTAATTTCACGATACCGGGAGAGGCGATCTTTCAGATCATCGTTGGGCGCTGGCATATGCACTCCTGTCCTCAAAGTTCCTGGCGTGGGGGCCGGAACAGAATCTCGTTTATGTCGATTGCTTCCGGCTGGCTCGTCACTTTGCAGGTCCTCTGTCGTATGCGATCTGGCCAGGTCCTCATTCGAATGTCTCTCTGGCGACCTTGATGGCGGTTACCGCGTTAGGCCACCCTGCGTAAAAGGCCAGATGCGTAATTACCTCGACCATTTCCTCCCTGGTTACGCCATTCGCACGCGCTAGTTGAAGGTGAGATCGCAGCTGTTCCGGCCGATTCAAAGCAATCAGGGCAGCGACCGTGATGAGACTACGATCGCGCTTCGAGAGTCCTGGGCGTTCCCAGACATCGCCGTATAGCACGTCGTCGGTTAATTCAGCCAGCTTGGGATCGAAATCACCGAACAGTTTCTGTGCAGCCGATGGCTCCTTTGTATTGCCCATAACCCTCCCGATGTGGAGTGAAACTTTCGATAGGTATTCCTCGTTCACCTTTTTCCATCCAGTTGACGATTCATGGTTGAAACATGTCCCATTTTTTGAACACCTTCACTTTTGGCACAGGCGGCTTAGTCATGCTCCCAGGTGGCGGACCAGTGTTCATCGGGCCGAACCGATTTGATGATCAGATGCCCGTCGTCGGTTAACTGGTACACGCGCGGCAGGTCTTTTCCGACAAGCCCGTGGGTAATCGAGCCCTGCACGTGATGCGTGACCGTGTGCTTTGCTTCATCGAGGTCATAGCTGCCGAAGGAAGCCTCATACCCGTTCAGGACGTAGTCATTGGAGAGGGCGGCCGCTGACTCGGGGTACATAATCTGCACCGACATGTGGCCATCGCGGGTGTAGATCAGCGTTCCCTTCAAGCCGGCTATGCTGCGCACCTTTCCATCCGCTGCTGGCGCTCTCAGGTCGGCCAGGTGCCACGCGCCGATCAGCTTCTCCCGGTCGGAGCCGGGGGCTGGGACCTTCTTTGTTGCGGACTGCGCCTGTGAAACTCCACCCAGCGCCACAACAACTGCGAACGTCCAGCAGAGTAGTGTTTTCATCCCTCAATTCCTCCCACCCGGCTGCAACTCACCGGCCGGTCAGCTGTTCATGGAATTCCGAATACCGCGCCCCTTCGACTTTGATCTCTGAGGAGGCACTTTCGATAGCACGAAGATCTTCCGATGTAAGTTCGACGTCCATCGATCCGAGGTTTTCTTCCAGGCGATGCAGGTTGGTTGTGCCCGGGATCGGAACGATCCAGGGCTTCTTTGCCAGGAGCCAGGCAAGCGCGATCTGAGCCGGTGTCGCCTTCTTTTGTTCCGCGAATCTGCCGAGCAGATCAACCAGCGCGTGATTCGTCTTTCGGTTCTCGGCGTTGAAGCGCGGAACCGTGTTGCGGAAATCGGAGCTATCGAACTTAGTGGTTTCGTCGATCTTGCCCGTGAGGAAACCCTTTCCCAGAGGGCTAAAGGGAACGAACCCAATCCCGAGTTCTTCGAGAGTTGGCATCACCGTCGCTTCCGGCTTCCTGAACCAGAGCGAGTACTCGCTCTGCAGTGCGGTCACGGGTTGTACTGCATGGGCACGACGGATGGTTTGCGCTCCTGCTTCCGAAAGACCGAAGTGCTTCACCTTCCCCTGCTGGATTAATTCCTTCACCGCTCCCGCCACGTCCTCAATCGGCACGTTCGGATCGACCCGATGTTGGTAGTAGAGATCGATTGCATCGACCTTGAGCCGCTTGAGCGAGCCTTCGACGGCCTTTTTGATGTGCTCAGGCTGACTATTCAGGGCATTCCACCTTTCCGTGTCGCCAGGAGCAGGCGCCCAGCCGAACTTGGTTGCGATCACCACCTGGCCACGGAAAGGCGCCAGCGCCTCGCCTACGAGTTCTTCGTTGGTGAACGGGCCGTACACTTCCGCAGTGTCAAAGAAGGTGATGCCGCGGTCCACCGCGGCGTGGAGAAGATCGGTCATCTCCTTCTTGTTTTTGGGCGGCCCGTAGCCAAAGCTCATTCCCATGCAGCCCAGACCCAGAGTTGAGACTTCCAGATTGCTTTTTCCCAGTTTGCGTTTTTGCATTGTTTCTCCTTCCGGAACCGTTTCTCTCACTCCAAGCTTAGGATCAAAGGCCGAGGGAGTGGTAGCCCGATCCTTCCGATTTATTGCCCATTCCTCTCTTGATCTGAGAAATAGTTGGTGTATCCGCAGCCGAGCAGCTATGTTAGGGCAAGGGACGAGGAACCAATACAGTGAAAAACCCCAGCAATAACGCCCATATGCGATCAACTCGAGCGCGGGAATTGCGCGCCGAGCTGGCCCGCCAAATTGCCTCTTTTATTGGATCCAAAGAGAAACTGATAACCGGCGTCCCCGGCTTGCTGCTCTCCCGACGGACCGCCCCGACGGCGCCGGCCTCAGCGACGTACGAGCCCAGCCTGGCCGTGGTCGCGCAGGGGCGGAAGCGAGCTATCCTCGCCGGAACCACGTTCATCTTTGACCGGTCGCGATACCTGCTGACGTCGCTGGATTTGCCCGTCATTTGCAACGTGATCGAGGCCAGCGAGGCGGTGCCCTATCTCTGTTTCGTGCTCAAGCTCGAAATTCCAGTGGTTCGCGAGCTTCTAAGCCATGATGAGACTCAGGCGCCTGCGTCGGCGTCCGATAGTCCTGGCATGGCCACCGGTGAGACCACGGCGGAGTTGCTGGATGCCTGCTGTCGGCTCATCAACCTGCTGCATACCCCGCAGGACATTCCGTTTCTGAGCGGCCTGATTCAACGCGAGATCATCTACCGAATCTTGCGGGGGCCGGAGGGGGCGCGCCTGCGAGCCATTGCCACCCTGGGAGATCAGAGCCAGCGAACCGCCAAGGCGATCGCGTGGGTCAGGGCGAACTACGCCAAGCCGCTGCGGGTGGAAGATCTGGCGAAAATGGCAGCCATGGGCGTGTCCACGCTGCACCACCATTTCCGGCTGCTGACCGCCATGAGTCCGCTGCAGTATCAAAAGCAACTTCGGTTGCATGCCGCGCGGGAACGCATGCTGATGGATGGTCTGGACGCCGCCAGCGCGGCCTTCGAAGTCGGATACGAGAGCGCCAGCCAATTCAATCGCGAATACAGCCGCTTCTTCGGCCAACCCCCCATGCGGGATATCCGGACTCTTCGCTCTCCCGGCGCTCCGCCCCTGGAGTTGGTTAGTAATCGTCAGAATGCTATCTGAACGTTAGTGCCAACCTGCTCCCGGCTTCTTCAGGTAATGCCGGAACACGTATCCCCAGGGGATAACCGGGATCAGGATCAGGCCGGGTGGCCCACCCTTTCTCCCAACTGACCACGAACTTCGAGGGTGCCCCATCCTTTCGCGTTCTGTGCGAAAGGGTGGGTGTGTCCATCGTCACCGGCAGAGTGGGGAGCACGGGTTTATCGTCCG
>JBOGLD010000124.1:0-19857 GCA_050745885.1 Terriglobales bacterium | reverse complement strand
CGTACTAACCTCGTATTGAAAGGAATCAAGCCTTAGAATGAAACGGTAGCGGGGAGTACTTCGAATCGGATGAGTCCATTCCGCCGCCTCCGTGTCCTCTGTGCCCTCTGTGGTTGACGCTTTCAGAGGTGGAATAGAGGTACCAGGGGTCTGTAAGGGAAGAAAAAGGGAGCCATGTCACAGACTTCCGAGTTCCTGTCGAGCTCGCAGCCCAGGGCGCGCTGGATGCGCTTCGATACGGCACAGCTCCTCAAGCGCTTTTTCTTTTGCGAACGCTCTCTTCTGGTAAGCGAAGCGGCGTGGATTCCGGCCATCGCTCCCCTTGATATCAAGATCGGCCTGGCCCGTTTCATCTGGCAGAGTGCGGAAACCGCCGACGCCCTGCGGAATCGCGTCTTCGAGCTGCGATTTCCCAGCCGCCTGCTGGAAGAAGAGGGGGCTGACCACGCCCTGATCGAGCTCTTCAGCGCGGTCAAGGATTCCCCGTCGGTTCCTGCGTTCCTCCTGAGCCTTGGCAAGGTTCTTCTGCCAGCGCTGCGCGATTCCTTTCAGGCGTATCTACAAGCCTCCGATGCCATCGCCGACGGGCCCACTCACCGCTTTCTGTCGCTCGCGCTCTCTGAAAAGGCAGAACAGATCAAGGCCTTCGAGCACTGGGGAGAGTCCGCTCTAGCCAGCGACCCGGAGGCGCGCGACGCTGCGCGTGCCTGGACACAAGCGATCGCGCAACGGTTGTCTGATGTCGGCGGCGTCGGTGTGGGGCCGTCTTCATCGGCGGCCGTCGCTGGTCCCGTTCCCGGAGCCCGGGCCTACGCCATCCCCGACCGGCCCGCGCGCGACTCGCGCTTCTGGCCCTGCCGTTTCTATTGGCCGGACGTGGTCGATCCCGCCTATCCCTACGGCGAAGGGATGCAACTTCAAGTGCGCTCGGCCATCAGCCACCTCAACGAAGTTTGGGCGATCGAAAACGGCGGCGTGATGCTGAGCGCCTTCGCCGACGTCCTGCCTTGGGACTGGATCCACAATTCCGCCCGATGGACCTACGACGAATCACGCCACTGCCAGATGGGTTACGAGCGCTTGATGGCGTGGGGCCTCAGTCCCGCGGAAATTCCCTTGGGCACGTACATCTACGAGAGCGCTTCCGGCGAAGACCCGATCTACCGCCTGGGCATGCTCTATTTTTTTGAAACCAAGAACATCCGTCACAAGCCCGCCCGCGCCCAACTCTTCCACTCCTACGGCGATGCCGTAAGCGAGCACGACATGGACTTCGACTGGGCCGATGAAACTATGCACGCCGGCTACGGCAAGCACTGGCTCAAAGAGTTGCTGGCGGTTCGGGGCGAGAATCCAACGGCCTACGATCAGGTGCGAGAACGCTGCGAGAAGCTGGTCAGCGACTACGTGAACACGGCCACATCGGACGAAGTGGACGCCATAAAGAAGACAGCAAGCTCCCTGCTGGCCAAAGCTCGCAAAATGTAGACGCAAACGTAGAATGTAGGCGCGAGCGCAAAATGTAGGCGCGAGCGTCCTCGCTCGTGCGGTCGAGCGCAGCTCGACAAGGGGTCTTTGCCGCGGACAATCCTGCCACTTCTGTCAGACCGACGCACGGGCGGGACGCCCGCGCCCACACCAACCCGCCGCACAATATAATGGATCTGCTCCTGCCATGAGTGCTCAAACCCCCCTGCGACGAACTCTGCCGGTGCTGGCCTTGCTGACCCTGTTCTCCCTGGGGATCACCAAGGCCGCATCCCAGTCCGCCTCGCCCGACACCGCGGACGCCCATCTGGGCAAGGGTTATGACGCCCTAAAGCAAGACCGGTACGATGCCGCTGTCGCGGAATTTCGCGCTGCCCTGGCAGCCGACCCCGCGTTGAGCGTCAGGGCTCGATTTCCTCTGGCGGTCGCTCTTTTCGAACTGCATAAATCCGACGAAGCCCGTCACGAGCTCGAACTGGTGCGCCGCGAAGTTGGAGATCATCCCAACGTCTTTTACTACCTGGGAAGGCTCGACCTGGACGATCACCAGTATCCCAGCGCGATCCAAAATCTCACCCAGGCCATAGCCAAGGCGCCTTTTCCGGACACGACCTATTACCTTGGCTACGCCTACTTCAGGCAAGGCAATCTGGTAGCCGCGGAAAAGTGGCTGAAGGAAGCTTCGCGGCTGACTCCGCACGACGCCCGCGTTTTCTATCAGCTTGGATTGGTCTACCGCAGACAAGGGCGCGAGCAGGAAGCGACGAAAACTCTGGCGCTGTCGGAGGAGTTGCGCCAGCGCGATGCCGACGAAAGCCGGCTGAGGATGGAATGCAGGCAGAAGCTCGATCAGGGTCTGCGCGAGCAAGCCCGTGCCGTCTGCGAACAACTTTATGATCCCGACGACGCCGACAAACTCACCGAACTGGGCACCATCTACGGCCAGTACGGAGACCTGCAGGCGGCGCTGAAGCCTTTGCGCCGGGCCGCCGAACTGGCCCCGCAATCGCCGCAGATGCAATACAATCTCGCCCTCACCTACTACCGGCTGAATCAGTTTGAACCGGCGCGCCAAACCCTGGCCAGTTCCGTCCAGCGCTGGCCCGATTTATTTCAGCTCGCCTCGCTCAATGGAGCCATCCTGGCAAAACTGGGGCAGGACCTTCCGGCTTATCAGGCCTTGCAGCATGCGCATCAACTGAATCCGCAGAATCAGGCGACCGCGAACCTGCTCTACACCACCAGCGTTGGGCTGGCGCAAAAGAGCAAGAGCGCCGGGCAGTACGCTGAGTCGTTGCGCTATCTGGAAGAAGCATCGTCGCTGCAGCCTCAGGAGGCCGAGCCGCATCGCCGTATGGCGGAAATTTACCGCCTCACCAGCCGTCCGGCGCAAGCGGAGGAGGAAACGCAGAAAGCCGACCGCCTCACCCGTCCCGGCGGGCTCCCGTAACATCGGATGGGGGAGTTCGTCCCCTAGTCGGAATTTCGATTTGTAACCGACACCCGGAACAAAGGCTTGGCCTTTTCCGACGGCTCCATCTCGTAGGTCTGCTCGGTTTTGGCCGGATCGTAATCTCGCCAGAGCCAGATCATCTCTTCGGGAAATTCGGCCGCGCCCTGGCCGGAGTTATGCGTGCCCTTGCCGAAACTGAAGTGAAAGTCGTAATCCTTCAACTTCAGCGCGTTGGCCAGGCGAATATTGGCCAGCGGCCAGCTTCCGTAGCGGTCATTCTCCTGGTCCTCGGATCCATCCTGCAGCCACACCCGCAGATTACGCCGTGACTCGCGCAAAACCTTCTCGGGATAGTCCTGGCCTCCATCCGGGACCGCGGGATCTTCCTTCCACTGAATGCTGGCAAAGCTGCCAATCCAGGAAATCACGCGACTGAACTGGTCCGGCATCTGCCAAGCCACGTTGAAGGAGCAGATTCCGCCCGACGAAAGCCCCGTGATCGCGCGGCTGTAAGCGTCCTTGCGTATGTTGTACCGCGCCTGAACATCGGTCAGAACCTCGTCCCGCAAAAAACGCGCATAACGGTCGCTTACCGTGTCATAAAGCGTACTGCGCATCGAATCTTTAAGCGTGCGCTGCCACTTGTCCGAGTAGGCCTTCACGAAGTTGTAGGTCGGAGTTCCCGGAGAGTCCGTGATATCGCCGGGATTGATGAATACGGCGATCATCACGGGAATCTTTTTTTGCGCCATCAGGTTATCGATCACATTGAGGGCTGGGTTGTTGCCGTCCCGGTGGATGTACCAGCCTCCATCCTGGAAAACCATCAGCGCCGCCGGCACCTTGGGATCATATTGTGCCGGCACGTAAATCCAATATTCGCTCTTCATTCCATCGTAAATCTTGCTGGTGTGGAGAATTTTCTCCGATAGCGTGCCGGAGGGAACCCCGGGTTGCAGATAGGAGAGAGGTCCAAACGCCGGCAAGTCCAGCCTGCCGCCGAATGCCGTGCCGTTGACCATGTAGTGGAACGAGTGCAGCCTGCCCACTGGTTCTATGTGGGCCGCGGCATACCACAGGTCCGAGCCCGCGAGATGCTGCATCCGCGGCCCGGCAACATTGTCGATCACGAGCGATGGCTGGGCCTGTGCTTCCGTGGCAAAAAAGAAGTCCGGACCACGCCCAGCCCAGGCGGTGCCGTCCCTGAGGTCCTTGGCATCAAAGCTGTCGGCAATTGCGCTTCGCAGACCGGGGCTGCCGGCCTTCGCCAGATCGATCAACTGCGGCGCGGACATCTTCTCCGCCGCTATCCCGAGAGCTGTAACGCAAAGCAACACGAGGGCACATTTCCACATGGCGGAGATACTATACCGTGCCCGGGAGTTCGCTGGCCTATCTCGCGAAGAGGTTTCGGTGACAGCCTGCAGTCTTTTCGGGGCGGCCTGAACCCGATTGTTCATCGACAAGCAGGGCCATCGTGGCTAAATTGGAGAATCGGCGGAGTCACCGATGCCTCGACTTCGATGAAGAACCTCAACATCGTCGTTGCCCTTATCACCAGCGACAATGATTACCAGGCCGAGCAAGCGGCTTCAGCTACCGAGGTTGCCTCCCGGCTCGGCGCGAAAATCCAGATCGTTTACGCCGACAACGACGCGGTCAACCAGACCCAGCAACTGATCAAGATTATTCAGAACGCAGCCCAGCGCCCCGATGCCATTATCGTCGAGCCCGTGGGCACCGAAATGGTCCAGGTGGCAAAGGCAGCAGTCGCGGCTGAAATAGGCTGGGGCATCCTGAATCGTGAGCCAGCATATATCTCCGAGCTGCGCCGCACTCGACGTGCCCCCGTCTTCTCCGTCGCCACCGACCAGTTAGAAGTCGGCAGAATTCAGGCGAGGCAGTTTGCAGCTCTGGTTGAGCAAGGCAATATTCTGTATATCGAAGGCCCTTCCGGCAGTGGCGCGGCCACACTTCGCGCCCGGGGAATGCTTTCCGTCAAGCCCGCGGGCCTGGAGCTGAAGGTGCTCAAAGGGGATTGGACCGAGCGCAGCGGGCATCACGCCATCAAGTCCTGGCTGTCCCTGAGCACGTCCCGCAAGCTTGAGATTCGTGTAATCGGCTGCCAGAACGACGCCATGGCCATGGGCGCGAGGAAAGCGTTCGCGGAACTGACGAACTCCGCGGAACGCGAGCACTGGCTGAATGTACCGTTCACCGGCTGTGACGGCGTAAGCAAGACCGGCCAGGAGTGGGTTCGTCGCGGCCTGCTGGCTGCGACCGTGGTCGCCCCTCCGATTGCCGGGCTGGCTCTCGAAGTATTGGTCAAGGCGCTCCACACCGGTCTGGAGCCGCCGGAGTCCACCTCCAGCGCCCCTTGGTCCTTCCCCAAGATTGAAGATCTGGGCCGGAAGTATTCCTCTGTCCGCTAGGCCCCTCTCCATTTCCGCGGCGGCGGATACGCGCACAGAATGCTATCCTAGCTGCTATTCATATTCGATGAATTTGTGATCTCTCATGTCGAATCCCAGCCGTTCAGACCTCCATCCCGTCGCCGAATCCAGCGAGTCATTTGAAGCCATCCTGTCTCAGTACGAAAAAAGCCATTCCCGCAAGAAGGAAGACGGCGGAAAACAGCTCGAAGCCACGGTGATCGCCGTTTCCAGCGAGTCCGTCTTCTTCGATATTGGTTTCAAGACCGAAGGCATCATGCCTTTGGCGGCATTCCAGGCCGCGGGCGAAACGGTGAAACCCGGCGACAAGCTCCAGGTTTCGGTCAAAGGCCGCGACCCGGAGGGCTACTACGAACTTTCTCGCCAAAAGATCGCGCGGCCCACGGACTGGTCATCGCTGGAACAGGCGTTCGCCGACAAGGCAACGATTGTGGGCACGGTCACCGGCGTGATCAAGGGCGGGTTCAGCGTGGACGTGGGAGTGCGGGCTTTCATGCCGGCGTCACGCAGCGGAGTGCACGACCCAGCCGGGATGGAAAAGTTGGTTGGACAGGAGGTCCGCTGCCGCATCATCAAGCTCGATGCCACCGAAGAAGATGTAGTGGTCGACCGGCGCGCTCTCGCCGAAGAAGAAGAACGCGCGGTGAAGGAACGCCGTTACTCTGAAATTCGCGAAGGCGAAACGGTGCGTGGCACGGTCCGCAGTCTCACCGACTTCGGCGCATTCGTCGATCTGGGCGGCGTGGACGGTTTGCTGCATGTGGGAGAAATTGCCTGGGGCCGCGTCAACAAACCCGCGGACGTGCTTTCGGTTGGTCAACAAATCGAGGCCAGGGTGCTCAAGGTCGATCTCGAAAGACGGCGCATTGCGCTGGGCATGAAACAGCTTCAGCCCGACCCTTGGGATTTAGTCGCTCAAAAATACAAACTTGGCGAGCGCGTGCGGGGCACGGCCACTCGCGTCCTCGAGTTCGGAGCTTTCGTGGAACTCGAACCCGGCATCGAAGGATTGATCCACGTTTCGGAAATGTCGTGGGCCAGGAAGGTCCGAATTGCCAGCGACGTGGTGAAGGCGGGCGAAACGGTGGAAGTCGTGGTTCTCGGAGTAAACCCGGCGGAACACCGTATTTCTCTCGGCCTCAAACAGGCCCTGGGAGATCCCTGGGCGAATGTGGCGCAAAGTTTTGCCGTGGGCACTGTGATTGAAGGGCCGATCACTAGCCTCACCAAGTTTGGCGCATTCGTGCAGCTTGCCGAAGGCGTCGAAGGCATGATTCACGTCAGCGAAATCAGTGCCGAAAAACGCATCGAATATCCGCAAGACGTGCTGAAGGTTGGACAACTGGTCAAAGCGCAGGTGCTCGCCGTGGACCCGGCAAAGCGGCTCCTCCGTCTGGGCATGAAGCAGCTTGTCCCCACCGGCCTCGACGAATACATCGCCGAACACAAAGCAGGCGATGTGGTCAGCGGACGTATGGGCGAAGTTTCGAACGGGCAGGCGGGCGTAGAACTGGGAGATGGCATCCACGCAATATGCCGGATTGCTGCCGGAGGTCAGGACGAGGCAGCGGTTGAGGAGCCGCCGTCGGCTGCAGCGAAGCCCGATTTGTCAGCCCTGACTACCAAGCTCAAAGCGCACTGGAAGGGCGGCGCTGCCGTCGGCGAGTCCAGGCCCGAGGCCCTCCGCTCCGGACAGATTCGCAAATTTCGGATCGCCAGGCTGGACCCGGCCGCGAAGAAAATTTACCTGGAGTTGGCATAAACCGGTGAAATGGATCGTTTCGCTTGCCGCCAGCCTGATAGCTTTTCTGCCTGCTCTTCCAGCCGCGCTGCCGACCCAATCTGAAAAACCCGAGTGGTGCCGTGCCCTCCCGCGTCCCGAATACAAGACCCTCGAACGCGTCCCCGTCAGTGATCCCTGGTTCGAGGTCTACCAGGTCGTCCCGCGGGTGTTCGCTATTTACGAACCGCATCAGGCCGAAGAAACGATCTCCTACCTTATCCTGGGCGAAAAACGGGCGCTGCTCTTCGACACTGGCATGGGCATCGGCGATATCCACAAAATCACCGCCGGAATCACTTACCTGCCCATCGTCGTCCTCAATTCACACACCCACAACGACCACGTGGGTGGGAATTGGCAGTTCGATACTGTCTACGGAATGGATACCGATTTCACCCGGACCAATGCCAAGGGTTCCCGCCAGGACGCGCAGGCCGAACTCGGCCCGGGAATGATCTGCGGCGATCTGCCGAAAGGTTTCGACTCAAAATCCTACGCCACCAGGCCCTGGAAAATCTCCCGCTTTCTTCACGACCAGGACAAGATCGATCTCGGCGGACGTACCCTGGAAGTCCTCTCCACTCCGGGCCACACTCCGGATGCCATCTCCCTGCTCGATCGCGCCCACGGCCTGCTTTTTAGCGGCGACACCTACTATCCAGCCCCCATCTGGCTTTATCGTCCGGAGACCAATCTCGATGAGTATGTCGCTTCGGTGAAGCGCCTCGCTGCGCTCGCGCCGCAACTCAAGCTCGTCCTGGGCGCTCACAACGTGCCGTTCGCCCAACCCTCCGTACTGCCAACGTTGGTGGTCGCGATTGAGACCGTTCGCGCCGGCAAAGTGGCGGCCGAGCCGCAGGACGCCGGCAAGGCCATCTACCGTTCCAACGGCATCTCTTTCCTCCTCGAGGCCCCTTCAAACAAATAGAGTGTTCTATCCGCGCCACCGACCGTGTGGGCGCGAGCGTCCCGCTCGTGCAAACCGAGCCCTCATTCCCGCGGATAGTCGTCCGCCCTCGCCGGTGGAGAAGTACCCAGAGCGGGCGTACTGAAATACTGCGGACGGGCTTTTTCCCATTCCACCATGCTCAGGCCTGAGGGGTCGTAGAGAATGCGTCCGGCCCGCACCGTCATGCGCGCCGTCAATTTGACCGTGCCATCCATTCTCGCAAAGCCGCAATCCACGTAACTGAATTTTCCGTTGAGCAATTCCAGCACCGCAATGTCGGCTTCTTTTCCAACCGACAACGTTCCCAACTCCGGCCGGTGAATCTCGCGCGCCGGATTCACCGTGGAACGCCGGATAATCTCATCCAGCGGCACTCCCATGGCCAGGAACTTGGACATCACCTCGGTCATGCTCACCACGGTGTAGTTTCCGGTATGCAAATCCGTGGATATGGAATCAGGAATGAAGCCCTGCCGGACCGCAGGGACAGCATTGCGGAACCAGAAGCTGGCCGTCCCGTGACCCACATCGAAAATCACTCCGCGAGCGCGCGCCTCCGCCATGATGGGATTGATCTTGCCATCCGCGAGAATGATAGGGAATTGCTGCGCGAAAACGTGGGTGTGGATATCGCCGGGCCGCATCTTTTTGAGGATCAGTTCGGCGTAAGTCCTCTCCGGACGCGGCCAGAAATCAAACATCACCGGCACTCCGGCCTTCTGCGCGCACTCTTCGGCGCGATCCACTGCGGCCCACGGCGGATGCGCCGCATCCCAGGGATCGTCGGTCCAGTAGTGCGCGGTCTTCACCCCCACGATGACGTCCGCATACTTCCGGACGGTCTCCGCGCATTGCTTGACGTCCATCTGGTCGACCGTTTGTTCCAACCCGCCGTTCATGCCGTTGCCTACGATGTTCAGGAAAGCCAGCACCCGAACTTTGGCTTGATCGATCACTTCTTCCTTCTCCTGAAGAAACGTTTCGGCGCCGGCGCTGCCGGCGTCCACGATCGTCGTAACCCCGGATTGCAACGCCAGGTCCGCGGGAATGCCCAGGGGCTCGATGTGGGCCCGTGCGTCGGGGGCGAACCAGTTGAGCGGGGCCCCTCCGTGGCCGATATGAGTGTGGATATCCACAAGGCCCGGTGTGACATAGAGGCCGGAAACATCCGCCACCTTCCCCGCCTGGCCGGCGGGAATGTCTTTTTCGATTGCAGCGATTTTCCCGCCTGAGACTGCAACGTCGAAGCTTCCGTCCCGGTGATTGGCCGGATCGATTACGTGTCCGCCCTTCAACAACAGGTCATAGCGAGGGCTTTGAGCATCAGCCTGGTGTGCGCCTAGAGTCATGACCAATATGAATATCACTCCCAAACATGTTTTTCTCTTCTGTCGCATGGTTCACCTTTTTGGCGGATCCGCCTGACTCGATTTGTTCATCTGCTCCTTCCGGTTGTATATATAAACGCGGACTCTGACATGGCTGTGGATCGGGTGCCACACCCTCGTCCAATGTGACGGGCGAATTCTAACACCGCGCAAAAAGGAGCTCGACGATATGACTACAGGAAAGTTCGGTTCATCGCTGGCCCACCTCAGTCTCATCGTGGTTATGGTGGTTATGCTGGCCGGAACACTGACGGGATTTGCCCAGGAACGGCGGGCCATCAAGCTCCCGGGTACCGCAGGCTTTCCCTTCAGCGATGGAGTCATCGCCGGCGACACGCTTTATGTTGCCGGACAGGAAGGCACCGACGACCACGGCAAGCTCGCTGAGGGCGGGATTGGCCCGGAAACTCGGGCGGCCCTGGCCAACATCGAAAAGGTGGTTCACGCCGCCGGCTTCGAAATGAAGGACATCGTTTCCGTGACCGTGTTCTTGGCCGACATCCATGACTTCCCTGAAATGAACCAGGCCTACAAGGACATCATGCCCGATCCCAAGCCCGCCCGCGCCACTGTGCAGGTGGCTGCCCTGGTAAACAACGCGCGCCTTGAGGTGTCCGCAATCGCGGTAAAGCGAAAGTAGCGCTCCACCTGTTTGCCAGGTCGGAACTAGAGACGGTCGAATATCAACCGGCATTCCTGATGCGCGCCGACTAGGCTCATCCCTTAGGAACGCTCGGCCGAGCCAACGACCGTCTGTTCGAAGGCCGCAGGGCTTTGCTCGACCCGACTCGTCTGCGCTTCCAGCCATCGAAACAATGCGGTGGCTGCGAAACCTCCCACCAGTTGGGCCGCCATGAAGGGCAGCACATCCCGCGGGCGAATCCCGGCGAAGGTGTTGCTTGCGGAACGGGCCAGCGTCACTGCCGGATTCGCGAAGGAAGTCGATGCCGTAAACCAGTAGGCCGAGGCAATATACGCTCCCACGGCATAGGCAGTTGCGGAAGGGCGAAAGCGCGAACACCCCCAGATCACGAAGAGCAGCCCAAAGGTGGCCACGGCTTCGCTCCACACTTGGGCGGCCCCGTGCCGTGCGTGCGCCGAAGCGAAGAACAGCGGCATTCCGAACATCAAATGCGCCGCCGCGACTCCCGCGAAAGCCCCCGCAAACTGGGCGGCCAAATAAGCCGGCGCTTCGCGCCAGGGCAAATTCCCTGTCTGCGCCATGGCCAGCGTTACCACAGGATTAAAGTGGGCCCCCGAGATCGGGCCCAGCGGAAGAATCAGCACCGTGAGCATCGTGCCGGTCGCCAGCGTATTCGCCAGCAACGCGATCGCAACATTTCCGCCGGCCAGTTGCTCCCCCATGATTCCGGACCCCACAACCGCCGCCAGCAGGAAGGCGGTCCCCAGGAATTCCGCCAGAATGCGGGCCCGCAGATTGAATTTCATTGCCGGCCGATCTTGTCGACTTCGCGCTTGAGCGCCAGCCGGTCGAGGCTGGCCAGGGGGAGGGAGATGAACAGACCGATTCGCCGGTCAAGAATGAAGAAAGCGTCACGGAAGGCACGCTCGATTTGCTCCGCCGTGCCCTGCACCGCCGCAGGATCGGGAACGCCCCAGTGGGCCGTCATCGGTTGACCCGGCCAGATCGGGCACACTTCCTTGGCGGCGTTGTCGCAGACGGTAAAGACAAAATGAAGTTCCGGCGCGCCGGGGCGGGAGAATTCATCCCATGGCTTGCTCCGCAGGCCGTTGGTCGGCAGCCGGGCCGCCTCGAGCTGCCGCAGCGCCTCGGCGCGGACCGTTCCCGAAGGATGACTCCCCGCGCTGTAGGCGGTGAAATTAGGCTTGCCCTTCTGATTCAGGATCGCCTCGGCCATGATGGACCGCGCCGAGTTTCCCGTGCATAAAAATAGAACGTTGTAGTGTCCCTTCATGGTCGCTCCCAGGTCGATTCAATTGCAGCAGGCCGGGCCGCAGCAGGCCTTTTCTCCGCCCGACGGCTTCACCGCGCGAACGAAAGCGCTCATGAACTTCTCGTCCACTTGAGAGGCAATCGCGGCAACGTCCACGCCCGCGGCCGAGAGAAACTCGCGGGCATCTTCAACCCGGTAAATGCGCGTCGGTTCGATCTCGATCTGCTCAAAGCCCGCCGCCGCGAGTTTTTCGCGATATTCGTTCTCCTCAAGCGCGCCCGCGACACACCCGACCCAGAGCAGAACGCTCTGCCGGATCTCGGGCGAGATTTCGCCTCGGGTCACTACGTCCGATACCGCCAGTCTGCCGCCCGGCTTGAGCACCCGGAATGCTTCCCGCAGCACCCGGTCCTTGTCGGCGGAAAGGTTGATCACGCAGTTCGAGATGATCACGTCCACCGAGTTTTCGGGCAACGGAATGTTCTCGATTTCTCCTTTCAGGAACTCCACGTTCTCCGCCCCCGCCTTGCGCTTGTTCTCGTTGGCCAGCGCCAGCATTTCTTCGGTCATATCGAGGCCGTACGCCTTCCCCGTGGGTCCTACCCGTCTCGCGGAAAGCAGTACATCAATCCCGCCGCCGGATCCGAGATCGAGCACAACTTCTCCGGAATTGAGCCGGGCCAGCGCGGTCGGGTTCCCGCATCCCAGCGAGGCCAGCAGCGCTTCTTCCGGAATCTGCCCCGCCTGCGACGAATCGTAGAGGTTCGACGTGATCGGATCGCAGCAGGCGTCACTCGCCGTCGCAGCCCCGCAGCAGGAACTGCCTCCGCTCTTCACTCGAAGGGCGGCCTGGCCGTACTTTTCCTTCACTACGGTCTTGATATCAGGGTCGGGCATGGGCGTGCTCCTTTATTTACAAAGTTGGACGATATTCTGTGGCTTCACCGCCTGGTTCCGGGTACAGCACTCCGCGTACAGGAACTGCAACAGTTCCCCCAGAGCTCCTGTGTTGGCGGTGTAGCGCAGGAACGTGCTCTCGCGTGATACGTTCACCAGGTCTTCGGTCTTGAGCTTGTCGAGGTGGTGAGAGAGGGTCGAGTTCGGAATTTCTAGCTCTTCCTGGATCTCCCCCACCACCAGGCCGTCAGGGTGCGCGGAGAGCAGCAACTGCATGATTCGCAGTCTGGGCTCCGTTCCCATCGCGGAGAACATGTCCGCATACTTCGCCACCCGCTCGGTATTCCTTTTACTCTGCACCGTCGCCATATTTCGATACTTGCAGAAATACAGGAGCTTGTCAAGTCCCGCTTCCGCCACGAGCCGCGTAGGGGCAGATGTCCTCCTCTGCCCGGCGGAGCCAAGCTCCGCGATGGGTTGGCGCCCGGCAAGCTGCGACCGGCTCACGGGACGGATTGACCCCAGTCCATGTATGATGTTCAGTCCTACGAGACCTTCTGATGGACGCCCTGCTTCTGCACCGCCTGCATTTCGCCTTCACCGTCACCTATCACTATTTGTTTCCCCAGCTCACCATGGGGCTGGCCCTGCTGATCGTGGTGCTGAAGACGGTTGCCCTCGTCCGCCACAACGAACGCTACAACGAAGCCGCGCGCTTTTGGGCAAAGATATTCGCCATCAATTTTCTGATTGGCGTCGTAACCGGCATTCCCATGGAATTCCAGTTCGGCACCAATTGGGCCCAGTTCGCCCGTTCCACCGGGGGTGTGATCGGACAGCCCCTCGCCATGGAAGGCGTCTTTTCCTTTTTCCTCGAATCCGCGTTCCTCGGTCTTTTTTTGTTCGGTGAGAAGCGCCTCTCTCCCTGGGCCCATTGGGGATCGGCCGTCCTTGTCTGGCTCGGCTCCTGGATATCCGGCTTCTTCATCATCGTCACCAACGCCTGGATGCAGCATCCGGTCGCCTATTCCGTTCTGCCCAATGGATCGTTTGAGATCACCAGTTTCTGGGGGCTGTTGATGAACCCCTGGGCGCTGCTGCAGTACGCCCACAATATGTCAGGCGCCGTCATCACCGGCGCGTTTGTGATGGGTTCGGTGGGAGCTTTCTACATCCTGGAGAAGCGCTTTGAGGAGCACGGCAGGATCTTCGTCCGGGTGGGTGTGATCGCGGGAATCATTGCCTGTGCGACCCAGATTTTTCCCACCGGCGACCTGCAAGGCCGCTACCTGGCCAACCACCAACCCGCGGCCATGGCTGCCATGGAGGGTCTGTTCAGCTCACAAGCGGGCGCCCCCATTGTCTTGATGGGACAACCCGACGAAGCCACGCAGAGCATTGACAATCCAATCGTCGTCAACGACATGTTGAGCTTCTTGATTTACGGGACCCGCCGGGCGGACGTAAAAGGGCTGGACCAGTTTCCCCGCGATCAATGGCCGTCCCCGCTTCCTCTCCTTTTTTACAGCTATCACATCATGGCCGGGCTGGGCACCTACTTTGTTGTGCTGATGCTGCTGGAAGTTTTTCTCCTCTGGCGCGGCAGGCTGTTTCAGGCACGCTGGGCTTTGTGGCCCCTGCTCCTGAGCGCTCCCCTGCCTTACATTGCCAACACCGCGGGTTGGATGACTGCGGAAATCGGCCGCCAGCCCTGGCTGGTGTACGGACTCATTCGTACCTCCGACGGATATTCCAAAAACGTGTCGGCCGGCAATACGCTATTTACGTTGCTGGGCTTCATGGGGATGTACACCGTGCTCTCGATCCTGTTCATCATTCTGGTCTACCGCACCATCAGTGAAGGCCCAGAATCGGACAATCGGACCCCTGGGGCCAAGGCGCCACCACCGGCGTTGGCATAACGAAGGAAGGAAAGAAAAGAAGGAAACAAAGACGATGGGATTTATCTGGTTCTGGATCGTTGCCGTCATGCTGGCCGCTTACGTCGTGCTCGACGGTTTCGACCTGGGCGTCGGCATCCTGCATCCCCTGCTGGCGCGCAGCGAGCCGGACCGGCAGATCATGCTCAAGAGCATCGGTCCAGTCTGGGACGGCAACGAAGTCTGGTTGCTCGCCGGCGGCGGCACTCTCTACTTTGCCTTCCCTGCCCTCTACGCGTCCGCGTTCAGCGGCTTTTATCTGGCGTTGATGATTGTGCTCTGGTTGCTCATCATGCGTGGCGCCAGCGTCGAATTGCGCATGCACATCGACGACCGCGTATGGCGGTCTTTCTTTGACGGTCTGTTCTTTTTCTCCAGTTCGCTTCTGGCCGTGTTCTTCGGGGCCGCGCTGGCCAATGTGATTCGCGGTGTGCCCCTCCGGGCGGACGGCTATTTCTTCCTTCCCCTTTGGACCAACTGGCGGGTGGGCCCTGAACCTGGCATTCTGGATTGGTACACCGTCATCGGCGGCGTGGTCGCTCTGGTTGCCCTGGCCATTCACGGAGCCCTCTATCTCGCCGTAAAGACCGAGGGCGATTTGCAGCTCCGCGCCCGGGCATTCGCGCGCCGGACCTGGGCCGTGCTGTTCGCCATCACGGTAGTCAGCCTGATCGCAACCATCTCGGTGCGCTCGGATGCGCTGGTCAACTACTATAGCTATCCGTTGGCCTTCGCAATTCCAGTCGCCGTGCTGGCTTCGTTGGGTGGAATGTTCTATTTCTGCCGCCGCCTGGCCGATGGCAAAGCTTTTGCCTCTTCGTGCGTTTATCTTTCCACCATGCTGGTGGGTGCGGCGATTTCGCTGTACCCTCGCCTGCTGCCTTCGAGCAGCGATGTGGCTCACGATATCACCGTGCAGAACGCGCTTTCCGCACCTTACGCGCTCCGAGTGGGCCTGGTCTGGTGGGCGCTCGGCATGGTTCTTGCGATGGTCTACTTTGTCGTCGTCTATCGCATGTTCCGGGGCAAAGTAACCATGGATGGAGGCGGCTACGGACACTAGTCGTCCCTTTCCCATCAAGACTAGATGAACATTCTGGAATTCACCTCCCTGGTTTTTGTCGGCTCCTTGCTTGCCGGCCTCCTGGGCTCGCTGACCGGGCTGGGTGGCGGCGTCGTTCTCGTCCCCCTCCTGACCCTGTTTTTCAAAGTGGACATCCGTTACGCGATTGGCGCGTCCCTGGTTTCCGTGATCGCCACCTCCTCCGGCGCCGCCGCCGCCTACGTGAAAGAAGGATTCTCCAACATCCGGATCGGCATGTTTCTGGAAATTGCCACCACCATCGGCGCGTTGCTCGGCGCATTCGTGGCGACATGGGTTTCAACCAACGTAATCGCCATTATTTTTGGATTGGCGCTCGTGGCATCCGCATATCTTTCCCGGAAGCCCCGTCCCCTGGCCGAACGCAATGTTCCGCCTGACCCGCTGGCCACGCGACTGCGCCTCAACGGCAGCTTCCCTGACCTCGAAGGCACACGCAGCTACAACGTCCAGCGCGTTCCCGCGGGCTTCAGCATCATGTTTGGGGCGGGCGCTTTGTCCGGGTTGCTCGGCATTGGTTCCGGCGCCATGAAGGTCCTCGCTATGGACCAGGCCATGAGAATTCCCTTTAAGGTCTCCACCACTACCAGCAACTTCATGATCGGCGTCACCGCCGCCGCCAGCGCCGGCGTGTACCTCAACCGCGGCTACGTTGATCCCGGCCTCTCCATGCCGGTCATGCTGGGAGTCCTTGGCGGCTCCCTGGTCGGCACCCGCATTCTGGTGAAGGCAGAAACAAAATGGCTACGCCTGATATTCAGCGTGGTCATCGTGTTGCTTGGAATCGAAATGCTCTACAAAGGCTTCTCCGGGAGGATCTGATATGAGTGCCGAGCGAACCTGGACCGACCAGCGGATCGAGAACATTCTGGGGAACCTGCTGCGTGCCGGGGTGGGTCTTTCCGCGTTCGTTGTTTTCTGCGGCGCCGTACTTTATCTCGCCCGGCACGGGCACGCCCCGGCTGATTACCGGGTGTTCCAGGGCGAGCCGTCGGAGCTTCGCAGCATCCCCGGTATCGTACGCAACACCGTGGACCTGAGTGGCCGGGGCATCATTCAACTGGGGTTGTTGTTCCTGATCGCCACGCCGGTGGCCCGGGTGGTATTTTCAATCTGGGGGTTTGCCGAAGAGCGGGACCGCATGTACGTGGTCTTCACCGTGATCGTGCTTTCGGTGCTTCTCTTTAGTCTGATCGGTTCATCACAAATGTGACGCCCTCAGAATTCTCATGGGTTAGGTGCATCTCGGGACAAATGCCACATCTGCCATGCAATCTTTGAATGATACGATTCCGCGCACCCGGACAGTTGCTATTCCGAAAGAGGCCACAATCTCATGGATTCGATAAGGCCCCGTTATCTCCGCGCCGCCCTCGTTTTCCTCCTTTTGATCACGCCGGCAGTATCCCAGGACACGATCATGGGATTCACACCCGGCGGAGCCGCCAACCAGACCGCGGTTGAGCAAAAGTTCAAGGCCCTACCCTCTCCCGACGAAGAACGCCGCCAGCACCGCATCTTCACGTCTGCCCCCCACCTCGCCGGGTCCAAGCGCAATAACGAACTCGCGCGTTACATCGCCGATGAGTGGCGGAAGCAAGGATTGGAAGATGTAGTCCTGCGCCGCTACGACGTGTACAGCACAGCGCCCAAAAGCTCGTTCCTCGAGATGGTGGCTCCGGTCCACTACCGGGCAAGTCTGCAGGAGAAGGCGTATGCCGAGGACCCGGACACCAGGGATCCTCGCGTCAGTACCGCCTGGATGGGCATGTCCATCTCCGGCGAAGTCACCGCGCCCGTCGTGTATGCCCATAGCGGCAATCCCGAAGATTACGAACTGCTGCGCAAGAACGGTATCGACGTCAAAGGCAAAATCGTTCTCGTCCGCTACTCGAATCCCTACAGCTATCGCGGTTTCAAGGCGCTCACCGCGGAGCGGGAAGGCGCGGCCGCCATACTGATCTACAGCGATCCCGCCGAAGATGGGTATAAAAAAGGAAAGGTCTTTCCCAACGGACCCTGGGGACCCGAAACCCACATCCAGCACGGTGCGATCACCTACGATTTCATGGTGCCGGGAGATCCGCTGACGCCGGGGTGGGCTTCGTTGCCCGGAGCCAAACGTATTCCGGTCGACCAGGCGGTTTCGTTGCCCAGGATCGTGGCACTGCCCCTGTCTTGGCATGATGCCAAGCCTCTGCTCGAGAACATGGGCGGGCCAGTCGCGCCCAAGGACTGGCAGGGCGGCCTGCCCTTTCAATATCACCTCGGCGGACAAGCCCGCGTGCATTTAAAGACCGAGGTCGACAATTCCATCAAACCTTATTATGTGGTCGAAGGCCGCATCCGCGGCTCGGAGCTTCCCGACCAGTGGGTCGTGCTCGGCAACCACCGCGATGCCTGGGTCTACGGTGCTGTCGATCCCAGCAGCGGTACCGCTTCCATGATGGAGATGACCCGCGCGCTGGGCCAACTCTTGAAGCAGGGTATCCGCCCGCGGCGCACGCTGGTCGTGTGCAGTTGGGATGGCGAAGAGATCGGTCTCACCGGCTCCACGGAGTGGGGCGAACAGTTCGCCGACGAGCTGCGAAAAAAGGCCGTCGCCTATCTCAACGTCGATTCTTCTACTTCAGGACCAAACTTCGAAGGCAGCGCGATCGCCTCACTCGTCCCCATGCTGGTTGAGACCACCCACTCTCTTCAGGACCCGTCCGGGAAACCTCTGTACGGGGCCTGGAAAGCGTCGCAAATTCGCGAGCGGCACGCCGCGAAGAAGACCACCCCGGTCACCGACGCCAATCTGCCCAACACCCGCATCGGCAGCGGCTCAGACCACACCGTGTTCCTCGACTTCGTGGGCTTACCCGTCATGGACCTCAGTTTCCAGGGCGACTACGGCGTTTACCACTCCACGTACGACGACTTCTATTGGATGAACCATTTCGGAGATCCCGGCTATCGCTATCACGCCCTGATGTCGCAATTGTGGGGAGTGCTGGCTCTCCGCCTGGCAAATGCAGATCTCCTGCCCTTTGACTTCGCCAGTTATGCCAGCAATATTCGTCAATTTGTCGCTGAGATGTCTAAAGGGAAAGACATGACTCAACTCGATCTCAAACCGGTCGCGGAGGAGATCGATAAGTTCGAGTCGGCAGGCAAGAATCTCGACCAATCGGCAGCGGCTGCGCTGGCGTCTGGCAAGCTCGACCCCAAGCTCACCGAAACCATTAATCACGGGATGATGCAGGTCGAGCGCAACTGGCTCAATCCTGACGGCATCCCGGGGCGGCCGTGGTTCAAGCACATGCTGTACGGCGCGCGTTACACCTATGCTCATCTCGAACTACCGGGCTTGACCGAAGCGGTTGAGAAGGGAGACTGGACGACCGCCCGCCAGCAGGCCGCGCTTCTGCAAACCGCGCTCTCGAACAATACCAGCCTGCTCGAGCAATTAAATTCCAGTCTGGGCGGCGAAAAGCCATCTCTCGAGTCCTTGCAAAGCGAATTGGAAGCCATTCGCAAGCAATTCCCCGGAGAGATGTCGATCTACATGAAGAATCTCCCCTCCGGCGAAGAGATCGCGCTCGATTCGGATACGGTCTACGAAACCTTCAGCGTAATCAAGCTTGCCATCGCGGCTGAACTGATGCACCAGGTGCAATCCGGAAAGCTCTCGCTCAACGACCGCATCCCGCTAAACGCCGGCAACGAGCGCCTCCCCTCTGGCGTTCTCTACGCCATGGATCCAGGGCTGACCCCGACGGTACGGGATTTGCTCACCCTGATGATCATCATCAGCGATAACGAGGCTACGGACGCCCTTGGCGACAAAGTCGGCCGCGCCAACGCGACCGCCTTCATGCACAGCCTGGGTCTGGAAAAGACCTCGATCCAGTTCTCCGATCTCGATTGGGACCGGACCTGGCTGGGTACGCTCGATCCCACCTATCGCCATGCGACCGGCGACCAGACCATCAACTTTCCCTTCAACAAATACAGTGATGCCCAGGTCCAGCAGGCATTTGGACATACCATCTACGACGCCGGAATCTATTTTGGCCATAGCACTACACGCGAGATTGGCCATCTTCTCGAGATGATGGTGTCCGGCAAATTAGTGTCCAAACAGGCCAGCGATCTGATACTTGGCATCATGGAGAAACAACAGGTCAACAACCGCTTCCCGCGCTACCTCCGGGATATTCGCATCGCCCACAAAACCGGGGACGGTCAACCCTTCATCGCCAACGATGCCGGCGTCATTTGGGTGAACGGCGAGCCCATCGTGCTGGTTGTCTTTACCGGGCACCATCGCGGCGATACCGCTTCTTTGCACGAATCGATTGCTCGCGTGGCCGCTCTGGTCGTCAAACACTACGGTGGTCAAGTGTCCCCTGAGTTCAAACCGTAAACCGAGTTGGAGGCTTGCATGGTCCGGTGGCTGATTCTGCTGTTGTCCCTGCTCCAGGTAGTTTCCGTTTCATCACT
>JBOGLD010000123.1:0-3032 GCA_050745885.1 Terriglobales bacterium | reverse complement strand
TGGTCGCCATCTTCGGGCCGACCGACCCGGCGCGCAACGGTCCTTTCGGGAACCGCAATATCGTGCTGCGCAGTTCCGCCAGCAGCACCAGCTACCGTCACGCGTTGCAGAGGGATGACGGATTGCTTGAAATAAGCTGCGGGCAAGTGGTTGCCGCGGCGCGCCAACTGCTCGAGGAACCTCATGGCTAGCTGGTCTGCCATCGCGCGCCGGATCCGCGTTCCCCTGGGCTTTGTCTTCGCCATACTTTATTTTTGGCTGGCCAAGCCCACGGTGGAATCAATCCTGATCGGCGCGGCTCTGGTGATTCCCGGCCTCGTGGTTCGCGCCTTGGCTTCGGGACAGCTGCAGAAAAACGAGCAGCTGGCGACCGCAGGCCTGTATGCCCACACCCGTAACCCCCTGTATCTGGGTTCGCTGATTCTCGCCATCGGGTTCGCGTTGGCCTCGCGGAGCTGGTGGATCGTCGGCGGAATTGTTCTGCTTTTTGTTGCCATCTACTTGCCCGTAATTCGTGGCGAGGAAGCATTTTTGCGGCAGCGCTTTCCGCAGTTTGGAGATTATGCCCGCCATGTGCCTCGCTTGTTCCCGCGAGTGAGCGCCTCCAGCAAGAACAGCGGAGCATTTTCCTGGGACTTGTACTGGAAGCATCGCGAGTACAACGCAGCCCTGGGTGCGGCAGCGATGCTGGCGGCTCTCGCGGCCAAGATGCGGATGTGGCCCTAGGTGTCCGTGCGGAGCGGGCGCCCTCGTCCGCCTCTTTTGACCTGGATCCTGGCTACTTCTGCGCCAACAGCGCCTTGGCCCGCCCCAGCTCTGGCCGATCAGAATTCGAGCCGGCGCACACTTTCACCAGTTGCGCATAATAGGCAGCGGCCTTTTTACTGTTCCCCGCCATTTCAGCCGCGCTGGCTGCGCCATAAAGCCCGTTGAAGCGATTGGGATTGAATTTCAAATCAGTCTCGTACTCGGCCAGGGCCTGGTCCGGATGTTTGGCCTCCAGCATCAGGTCGGCCAGCATCTCCCGCGCCGGAATGTCTTCGGGCTCGCTGCCGGTAGACTCTTCGTCTTCCGCCAGGGCACGCAGAGTCTTGATGGCCTCTTCGTCTTTGCCCTCGGCGTGCGCCACCCACGCGCCCGCTTCTTTCTGTGCGTCATCCACCACCTGGGCCCACGCCTCCTTCTTCTTTTTAAGCAGGTCCTGATGAATGGACTCCAGCTCGGCGATGTCCCGGCGCGCCTCGGTCACATTGCCGGCGCGGGCCGCGCCAATGGCTCGCGCCCAATAGGTGATCGCTTTGTCGCCGGCATCCGCGCCGGGCGCCGGGGTGAGGGCCGCGGCCTCTGTCCAACGATGAAGTTCCAGGGCATAAAGCGCGGGGAATTTCGACAAGGCATACGCGTGCGGGTCGTACCCCTCGCCGTACATGTCCTTCATCGGCGGCAGGGCTTTCACTTCCGCGATCACACCCTGAGCTTCGGCCTCACGGCCGCTCTGCAAGTAGGCATAGACCAGAAAATCCATAGCATGAAATTGGTGGCCTTCGCCGCCCATGTGCATGGCCGTGCTCTTGCGGGTCGCTGCAATGGACGCCAGGTTAGAGTTAATGTCGTCTTGCCACAGTCCGAGCCGGGCAAAAATATGCGACGGCATATGCACCGCATGGGGAGCCGCCGGCGCGATTTTGGCGTACCGGCGCGCGGCCGGCAGTCCGAGCTCGGCCAGTTGCGGCTTGTCATACGTGTGGATCAGGTAATGGGCTACTCCAGGATGGTCAGGCTCTTCCTTGAAGAGCACTTCCAGCACGGCAGCCGCTTTCTTCCGGTTGGCAAACGTGGTGTCGCCGTCCGGCTCCGAGGCCAGCAGCGAAAGCGCGTAAAATACCGCCCCTTCGCGATCCTCAGGGTAGCGCCGATACAGGCGTTCCATAGCCTGCGAATAGGCCGTGGCGCGTTGGGCGTGATCGCCTCTCTTCCGGTAGAACGCGCTCAGGGCCGCGATGTAATCCCGCTCGCGATCGGTCGCGGCATGCAGTGATTTTGCTCGCTTCAGCTCCGCTATACCGCGCTTGATCGTCGCGGCATTGGGATTGTCCCAGAGCTGATGCCATAAACTCATGGCGACTCCCCAGTGAGCCATGGCGCAGGTCGGATCGTTTTTCGCGATGTGCGCGAATTCTTTTTCCGCTTCCTCGTACCAGAAGGAATGCAGCAGGGCAACGCCGCGTTCAAAGGCCTTCTGTGAGGAGGCAGCGCAGGAAACCGGGAAATGCACGGTCCCAAGTTGCTCCGCCGTCAGATCTTCGTGATCAGGACCTTCATCGGCCAGTGCGAGAACCCCGAACAGCGACACCACCGCCAACAACAGAGCAACAGGTTTCATGGAGAGTTCCATCGGGGTGAGTCTAGACCCGGAATGACGGAGGGGTCAATCTGAGGAAGGGATAGGTTGGTGCAAACCGCGATTACACTCACTGACCTTGGTTTGTGGCGAGCAAACGGCGCAAGCTAGTGTAAACGCCTTTTTGCGACAGTTATGGTTTTCCGATGTTCCGTCCCGTGGCGCTCTCGTCCGTGCAGCAGACGTAAGACAGGCCGAGAACCACGAAGATGCAATCTAGGACAGTCAACGCGTACAACAAGGGAAATCCGGGCTTCTCCACGAAGGCACGGACTGCAAGCACGAGGGGAACCTGAAGAAGTGCCAATGCACCAAGTGCCGCCCAAAATCTCCATTCACTCCAAAATTCACGGAAGCCGATGATTGGGAGCACTATCGCGATTCCTGCGGCGAACGCGGCACCGCCCCAATGCAAGGAGTGGTCGAAGAAGCCAAGCAGAAGTGCAACGAACAACAATGGTCCCTTGATAGGCCATGTATTTACCTTCCGCCATCGCTCCCGCAAGGTGTGTCCAGACTTTTGTGTAAACGACCAAGTTTTGTTTTTGGGGATGGGGCCTGGGGAAGGGGTGCAGTTCTCCTTCCCCAGCTCATCTCTGTAGAAGTGGGATGCGCGTTCATTGCGTAATTC
>JBOGLD010000122.1:0-4324 GCA_050745885.1 Terriglobales bacterium | reverse complement strand
CTCATGAACGCCACCAGGTCAGCTTTCTGCTGGTCAGTCAGCAGCATATTGAAACGCTGATCGTAAAAATTCACCACGTCCATCAGGGTATCGGCCGTTCCGTTGTGGAAGTAAGGCGGGCGTGCAGCCAACCCGCGCATGCCCGGAACTTTGAATTTGCCAATATCGGCGCATTTACCAGTCACCATGGCGCGCCCGGGATCGGTGGTGACCAGTTGCGTGCTGTCGTTGCACAGGACCAGGTAAGAAGGGAGATTGGATTGGGGTGAGCCGGTTCCGATGTCCATCATATCGGGCAACGAGTCGCCGCCCACATTCGGCGTGTTGTGGCAGCTGGTGCAAGTGCCCACCACCTCCGTTTCGCCCTGAACATCGTTGAATCCGGGCACGCCGGTAATTCTCATGGGAAAAGTATTGAACAGCACCTCTCCCCGTGCCACGGATTGCTGCGCCGCGGCGTTCGTGCCGCTCGCAGTGGCCCAGTTGGCGTACAGGCTAAATGCATTGGGGGTAAACGCCGCCCCGGAGTTAATTCCGGGGGAGAAGGGCTGGGTCGAGAGGAACGCCGGGCCGCACTGCGCGCCCTGTGCGGTCAGATCTCCGGCCAGATTGTCCTGCGATTGCGCGGTGAACAGAGAGGTTTCGAGGCTCACGATCTGATTTAGCTGGGCATCCGTCGGCGGACCGGTGGGTTCAGCATGCACCAGGGTTGCGTCCTTGGCCTGGGTTTTCAAGTCAGGTTCCCGACCGTCCCACATGATTCCATTGAGAAACTTCAAGTTGGTGGCGGGAAGCGGACGGCGATAAAGCGCCGGCAGGATCGCGGTCGTTTCCGGACATTCATAAGGGTCGCTTATCGAGATAATGCTGAACTCAGCGTTCGCCGGCACCGGCAACGTCATCCGGATCAACCCATGATTCAGCAACTGGCTATAGGCCAAGGTTTGGGCTGCGAGGGTAGACACATCGGCGCTGGGGCAATTAGCCCCGTCAACCGCGCGAAACACCGGGTCCGCGCCCTGGCTGTCCTGGAAGCGCTGCTGCAGGTGCGCTGGAGTGATGCTCCACCCATCGCTGGCAACATGGCAAGTGTTGCACGTCCGATCGTTCGTTCCTAATTTGGTGAAAAAGGGGTTCGAATTATCAATCTGGGTTTGGCTGAACGTCTCGACCATGCCGCTGGCATCCGGAGACGTTTCCTGGAATGCCGATGGGGTTGTCGTCAGGTTGCCAGGTTGAGACGCTGACCCGCCACACGCCGTCAAGCCTGATATCGCCAACCCAGCAACCAGAAGTAAAGCCCGGTGTCGATTCATTCCTTACATGGCCCTTTGGTTCAGAGATCGGCGCGGCAGCGAAACCACTATCGCTCGGCCTGAAGTCTTGATTTTTCCAGAGATAGACAGCCGGGGAAGGGGACATTCAAATTATCATATCCAAGACGAAAATCAAGTCGATAAACGACCCGCGATTCGTGCGCTTTCGAGGCTACAAGTTGCATACCTCTTGAAGGGGGCTTCATCGAACAGGATGCCCCATGTTCTTACGTCACAGCCTTGTGTGACCGCTGCCCTTAGCAGTTTGCCTGCGGCCGCCTAAACTTCCCAAAATGGAGAGCGCGCCAAAGGGCCAACCTATCGCACCAGGTTTCCCAATTCGGGAGGGGATAGGCCTTTCGACACCGCTCCCGCACCCATTTGGTGCTTTCCCAAAACGTGCCCCTCGGCTAATGCTTTCGTTTGACGAAAGCTTTATGAAAGCCCGCCCCAAAGGTCTTACCAAGGGTTGGGAATGAATGTAGGAACGATGAATGCCCTAGCGCAGTTGCGGCCCAACAGTCCGGGATCCCTGGATCCGGCAGTCCTTCTGGCCGCGATCGGGGCCTTCCCGGAGAGCCTGGCGATCGTCGCGTCGGGCCTCATGGTCTATATCAATCCCGCCTGGTGCGGAATGTTCGAATGCCTGGATCCATCGCAGCTTCAGGGTCGGCCGGTGGAAGACTTGATCCCCGCGCCCACTCTTGCCGCAGTGCCCAGTACGCCTGCGAACGACGAAGGCGGTCACACGGTGCGATTTGCGCGCACACGCAAGGACGGCACCTGCCTGCACATCGAGCTAACACGCGCCGATTTTCACCTGCGGGGTAGTGAATTTCAGGTGGTCCACGCGCGTGACATCCGCCGGCAAAAGCTGGCTGAGAGGCAGTTACGGGAAGCGCAGAGGATGGAAGCGGTCGGCCGGCTGGTCGGAGGGGTAGCTCACGATTTCAACAATCTGCTCACCGGCATCATGCTCTACTGCGACCTGCTGATCGGCGAATTGGAGAAGGGCAGCTCTCCCCATCGACACGCCCAGGAGATGCGCCTGGCCGGCGAACATGGCGCTGCCCTGGTCCAGCAGTTGCTCGCAGTCGCGCGCCCCGCCGCCGAAGAACCTCGTGTGTTTGCGTTGAATGACGTGGTCACCGGAATCGAAGACCTGCTGACCCGCCTGATTGGCGAAAACATCAGGCTGAGCACTTCGTTGGCCGCCGACCTGGGCGCGGTGAAAATGGACCCGGCGCAGGTGCAGCAGATCCTGCTTAACCTGGTGCTGAATGCCCGCGACGCCATGCCTGACGGTGGCCGGATTACGCTAGCGACTCGGAACTGTGCCGGCCATCTCTTCGGGCCCGGGTCGCAATCACAAATCGGGCCCTGGATCGAACTGACCGTAACTGACACCGGTTCTGGTATGGATGCCGAAACCCTGGAACGTGCCTTTGAGCCCTTCTTCACCACCAAAATGCCTGGTCGGGGCAATGGCCTGGGCCTGGCTACCGCCCGTCGGTTGGTTCGGCAGCAGGGTGGAACCATCATGGCGGAAAGCGAGCCGGGCCGAGGCACCACGGTTTCCGTGCGTCTGCCCCAAGTCCAGCCGGACACTGCCATCAAGTTCGAAAGTAGAGAGGTGACTTCATGACCACCGTCGCACTCAGCGCTCCCCCTCCTGTCCAGGTGGAAGCTGCGAATTTCCTTAACCTCCTGATCGTGGACGACGAACGCGCCATCCGGGAAATCTGTCGCGAAGTCGCGCAATCGCTCGGCTTTAATGCCGCCGTGGCGGATTCTGCCGAGCACGCCTATCGGCTGCTGGACACGCAGAGCATCGATGTTGTGCTGCTCGACCTGAAACTACCGGGTGCGGGCGGCCTGGAGGCGCTGCATCAGATCGGCAAGCGCAAGCCCGATGCGGTCATCGTAGTGGTCACCGGATACGGCACCGTCCAATCCGCGGTCCAGGCCATGAAAAACGGGGCCTATGACTACGTGACCAAGCCTTTCAGCATGGAAGAACTGAGGTTGCTGCTGCAGCGGGTGTCGGGACATCTGAAGTTGAAAACCGAAAACCGGACCCTGCGCGAGAAGATCAAGTCCAAGCTGGGTTTCGGCAGCATGGTCGGCCGGGCGCCGGAGATGGAAAAGCTCTATCGCATTATCGGCAAGGCCGCCCACAGCAACCACCCGGTACTCATCTTGGGCGAAAGCGGCACGGGAAAGGAAATGGTGGCACGCTCGATCCATTTCTCCGGCCCTTTCCGCGACAAACCATTCATTCCGGTGGACTGCGGCTCGCTGGTCCCAACCCTGATCGAAAGTGAACTGTTCGGTTACGTTAAGGGCGCGTTTACCGGTGCGGTGCAATCCCGCGATGGCTTGCTCGCCATCGCCGAAGGGGGCACGGTATTTCTGGACGAGGTGGGAGAGTTGCCGGTGGATCTTCAGGCCAAATTGCTGCGGGCCATCCAGGAGCGGGAGATTCGTCCGGTCGGAAGCACGAAACGGATTGCCATTAACGTCAGAATTCTGGCGGCCACCAACCGCGACCTGGAACAGGCCGTGGCGCAGGGAACCTTCCGCCGTGATCTTTATTTCCGGCTCAACGTGCTGAGCTTGAAGATACCTCCGCTACGGGAGCGTCGCCAGGACATTCCGCTGCTGACCGGCTACTTCCTGGAGCGCCTGTCACGCGCCGGGGGACACGAGCGCAGCCTGAGCGACGACGCCATGAAGGCTTTGCTGGCTTACGATTGGCCGGGCAATGTTCGGGAACTCGAGAATTGCCTGGAGCGGTCCTGCGCCTTCACCTCGGGACCAGTAATCCACGTGGCGGACTTGCCCAGCGCCATTCTTGGAGCCCCCATTCATCCCTTGAATGGAGGCAACGGCAAGACTCAAATCATGCCCATGGCGGAACTGGAGAAGCAGACCATCCTCAGTACCATTGCCCAACTCAACGGCGACAAGCTTCTGGCGGCACGCATGTTGGGTATCGGCAAGACCAC